>CADBRS010000047.1 GCA_902797125.1 uncultured Ruminococcus sp. | reverse complement strand
CAGGCAGGCATCACGATCTTCCGCCACCAGGAGATCCGTACTTCCGCGGCGCTGGACAATGCCCGTACCGCGCTCAAACTCATCGATCAGGACAACAACGAGCTGTATCATTTCTATGACGCGGAGACGGAACAGAAGATCTTTCACCAGCACGAGATCCTCAACGATTTCGAAAGCGCGATGAAAGAGCACCGCATCCACGTCTATTACCACAGCATCCTCCGTACGGACACGAAGAAGATCACTGTCCTGGAAGCGCTCGCGCGCTGGATCGATCCTCAGGGGATCATGATCTTCCCCGCAGATTTCATCGGTGTGCTCGCGGACAATCATCTGCTCTACAAACTGGACCTCTATATGATCGAACAGGTCTGCCGCGAATTCGGGCTCCGCGCGAAAGAGGGGCTTCCTCTCGTTCCTGTCTCGGTGAATCTTTCCGCACGGGATTTCGAGCAGGTCGACCTGCCGTCTGAGATCGAAAAAATACTGAAAAAATATAATCTTTCCGCTCAGAATCTCATCATCGAGATCACAGAACAGGAACTGGCTCACAGCGCAGAATTCTTCGAGCAGCAGCTCGCAAAACTTCAGTCTGCAGGTCATAAACTCTGGATCGACGATTTCGGTTCGGGCTATTCGGCTATCAATCTGTTTCACCGCTTCAACGTAGATCTGGTCAAGTTCGATATGGATCTGGTACGGCATCTGGACGATAACGGCGGCATCAACCGTGTGATCCTGCGCTCCATGTCCGAGATGTTCAGAAAGCTGGGCATCCATTCGCTCGCCGAAGGCGTTGAGACGGACGAACAGTATGATTTCATCCGGTCCATCGGCTCGGAACTGGTCCAGGGCTACCTTTTCTTCCGTCCTGTCTCCATCGAGCAGTCGCTGCAGGCATTCCGTGAAAACGGACCGGTCATTCCTCATGAGATCCAGTCCGAGCGCGACATCGCCCATCTGCAGGCCATGAACAACATCAATCCGGTCTATTCGGACACGATCGCGAGGATCCTTGCATCCGACTACATGTTCCTCTATCTGATCAACCTGACGACCAACCGGTTCTCTCAGTTCAGCATCTGGGAATCTCTCCGTGATCTGGGACTCCCCGAAAGCGGGCAGGACTATCTCACTTCCCTGAAGTCAGAACTGACCAAGTTCGTGATCCCGGAAGATCTGAAGCAGATCCGGAAGAAACTGAATAAGGAAAAACTGATCTCTCACCTGACCGAACATGAGCAGTACGGTTTCACGTTCTGTGCTTCCATCGAAGGCAAGGAGCAATACCTCTATGCATCCTTCCGCATGCTGGAAGACGACCATGACCGCATGATCCTTTTCGGCATCCGGGACATCGACGACGAGGTCCGCGAGAGACAGCAGATGACGACCCAGCGTCAAAAGACTCAGACCTATTTCAACCTGGCGCGCGCGCTCTCCACAGACTACGCGTTCCTCTATGACGTGGATCTGGATACGGGCAACTTTACCGAATACCATTCCGCCGTCGGCAAGGAGACGCTCTTCGTCAAGCGCAAAGGCAAGAATTTCTTCAAATCTGCCCGGGACGACGCCCTGACCCAGATCGATCCGGAATATCAGGATCTATTCCTGGCTTCCTTTACAGAGGAAAATATTCTGAACATTCTGGATCAGAATAACAGTTTCTCGCTGAACTACCGGCTGCTCCTGGACGGCAAGCCCACGTTCATGCACATGAAGATCAGCCGTATGAACGAGTCCAAGGGAGGCCACCATATCATCGTGGGCGTCAGCAACGTGGACGAACAGATGCGGGCCCAGGAAGAACTGGAAAGAGCCAATCAGGAACAGATCACCTATTCGCGTATCTCGGCCCTGTCCGGCAGCTACATCGCCATCTACACGGTCGACCCGGAGACAGATCAGTATCTGGAATACAGTTCGGACAAGAAATTCGACCGTCTGGGCATCCAGAAGTCCGGTAAAGACTTCTTCCTGCAGTCCCGTCTGAACGCCAAAGGCGCTCTCTATCCGGACGATATGGAAGAATTCAATCTGTTCTTTACCAAAGAAAACGTCCTGCGGAGCATCCATGAAAACGGTCTGTTCACGATGGATTACCGGCTGATCATCGAAGACAAGCCTCACTACGTCCGGCTGAAGGCAGCCCAGGTCCACGAAAAGAACGGCACGAAGATCATCGTGGGTATCCAGGATATCGACGCCCGTATCCGCAAGGATCAGGAAAACGAGGCTCTCATATCCAAAGCTCTCGAACAGGCCATCAGCGATCAGCTGACCGGACTGAAAAACAAATATGCCTACGTCAACGCAGAAGCACGGCTCAACAGCCTGATCGACAACAACAAACCGGTCGATTTCATGATCGCCGTTTTCGACCTGAACGGACTGAAGACCGTCAACGACACGCGCGGCCACCAGGCCGGCGACCAGCTGATCCGTTCCGCGGCCGAACTCCTGACCAAACTCTTCTCCAAAGACATGATCTACCGTGTGGGCGGCGATGAATTCGCAGCCGTGGCCGAAGGCAGCGCGATCAAAGCACTGGAATCCGGCATCCGGAAACTCGAGACGCTGAATCTGGAACATAAGGAAAAAGGCGGTATCATCATCGCCTGCGGCGCTTCCCGCTTCCGCCATGACCGTAACGTCTCCTCCGTTTTCGCGCGCGCTGACATGCTCATGTACGAAAACAAGAGCCGGCTGAAATCCGACCCGTAAAACAAAAAACAATTCAACTCAAAAAGTGCGTTCCGCCATATGCAGAGCGCACTTTTTCGATGCTTACATGATTTCCTTTATTGTTCGGAAGCATCCCCGGTGGATTCCCCGCTGTCCGAAGATTCTTCGTTCTCCGGTGCTGCCGGGGTTTCCGGAACTGCTTTGGCTTCCGCATCCTTTTG
>CADBRS010000046.1 GCA_902797125.1 uncultured Ruminococcus sp. | reverse complement strand
TACCTATACCGGTGTTAGTCCTTCTATTCAAACAATAACGAGTGGCTATTACGGAAGTTAATCACTGTTATCCTTATTCACGCATAAACAAACTCGATTTTGGAGGTTCGATAAATGAAACGTTCTTTTCTGCTGTTTTTAATATTCATCATCTCTGTCACAGTGTTTTCTTCATGTGGTTCCGGATCATCTGTTTCTGAAGATGACGGTTCGCTGCTGTCCGCTCACTGGGACATGGTACTTCAAAATGACACATATCTCATAGGCGACCACAGCGCTATTCTTGGCCTTGCTTCAGGAGGTGCACCGGGAATTTCCAATGAAGTAGACGTCAAACTGAACTTGAAAACGCTTACAGTGACTCCTCTCTGCACAGATGAACTCTGCACGCATGAAAAAGGCAGCGACTGCAAATTTCAAGACGTGGTATCCTACTGTTTCCTGTCAGCCAACGATCTGTATTACCGTGTCAATGTTCATATGATCGTCAGTTCATATGAAGACAGAGATGAGGAAGGAAATATTACGACTGTTCCGATATGGGATTACAAACAGGAATTTGTCCGCTATAATATCATTACGGGAGAATACAAAGTACTGGTCTCCTTATCCTCGACAGAAGCAGAAATGACCGGTGGTCGGTTTGTAAAATATGGTGACAAGGCATACTATCTGCGATATATTTCCCTTGTCGAAAAGCCGCAGTCCGAATCGGACTATCGCCTCTATCTTTGCTCAACTGACTTAACGGCAGGAGGCGAAGAACGTATATGTGAAGCTCCATCCATTTTAGGTGAATCATCCGTTTTGCTGTTTGGAAGAAACAATACTTTTTACTTTTACGACACCCAGACACAAAAACTGTATTGTGTCCCGATGTCAAATCCTTCAGATGCGGAATTACTCCTTAACGGTTCCGGCGAACAGACTGTACAAAGCGGCTCGGATGGAATCTTTATGGTTGGCTCTTATATCTACTATCCTGTCGCAGCGCGCAATGTCAATCAAGACTACGCTTCTTTGTCTGGATTCTTTCTCTACAGAATCAATACTGACACGAAGCAATACGAACGGATCAGCGACGAAATCGTTGAACGATTCAATGCCACCGATGAAGGTTTGATATGCATCCTGAGTTCCAGCCAATTGCCCGATTTCAAACATGACTCCGAGCCTGCCCCCGGCAGCAGTTGCAGTCCTGTCATTCGTTTGAGTTTGGATGGAAAAACCCGTGAGTATTTGGGCTTTTACAATCCCGCCGTTACAGGTACACCTTTTATGTCTTGGATCGCAGGCGATGACATGTTCATGTGGTGCATGCTTGACACATATCGTTTCTCTCTTTCGACAGGACAGGTTTTCTCTGTTTCCTCAACAGATCCCGTCCCTCAATCATAGTTCACGACCATGTTCAAACTCGCCCTTTATGAGTTTAAAAAAATCAGTTCATCACGTCTGCTGATCGGTCTATCGGCTCTTCTGCTCCTCATTGCCCTGTTTCTGTGCAACAGAACCATCCAGTCAACGCAGGAGCAGAAATGCTTGAACGATCTCGTCAGCGCGTATCAAGAAAACCCGGAAGAAATCTTGGAATACCGGCAAAAGATTAAAGCCTATGCGCGAACCCCTGAAGCCGATATTCCTAGACTGTACTCCGGGTCGTCTGCGTATAACGATTATACTCTTTTTGAAGATTTCAACGATCTGCTGGAAGCAAAAGAGATTTACCGGCAGTCATTAGAGCCGGTCATTCGCTCGCTCTCCTATCAGGAAGCGGAAATAGCAGCCACATCAGGTGAAGATTCTTATGCTGCCCGCCGCGTGGCCCGCATGATACGCTTGTATGAGGAAAAATATGAAGAGACCGTTTTCCCTGTGGAAACCTCCCGCGGATGGGATGTGCTTTTTTCCTTTGATCTGGTCAACATTCTGATTCTCTCGGTGACTGTTCTAGGCGCCTCTCTGCTCTTCACTTCAGACGGTCCGGGACACCTCACCTATGTTGGGATCACCTGTTTAGGCAAACGTACGAGAATGATGTCAAAAATGTTGGCAGCGAGCGTTTATGCCCTTGCAGTGCCAGTTGTTTTCATCCTTGCCATTTCTCTGTTGATCGGAATTCGCACGGGCTTTTCAAGCTGGAATATGCCGCTGGCTGCATTTGAACAATTCAAATTCGAACCATATGGGTTCTCAGTTGGCTGGTTTTTCATTTGTTTCCTTGCTGCCAAATGTGCAGGATCTCTCTTCGCTGCAGTATTGACAGGCTGTGTGTCGCTTTTTGTGAAACGTCCTGGGGCTGTTTTCGTTTCAGGCATGATCGTACCCGGCATTGTTTGCTTGGCTTATCTTTCCGGGGGGCATCATCTGAGTCTTTACGGATGGATGCACTTCTCTCCGCTTGTCGAAAGATACTATTCCTTCAACAGTTTCGGGCAGCTGTGGGATCTACCCGCTTTTGCGTGTGGAACGATCATGTTCTTAATCTTTGCCCTGTCCGTGGCTTACGGTGCCCTTTCGAAGCGATTCGCTGTTTTTGCGCCGGCCGACATTTTTGTTACCCGTTTACGAGATATCATATGGCGACTGCGGAATCGGTTCAAATCGAAAGATCGTGCTCCAGTCGAAGTTCGGAATCTGTTTTCCGGAGAGCTGTTTAAAACCATTGTCGCGTCACGTCTTTTGCCGGCAGTGCTCATTTTACTCACCGTCTCAATCTATGTCTCGTCTTTATCCTATACAAAATCTGAATCCATTGAGGAAACGATGGTAAAGAACTATATTCTCTCTATTCAGAAGCTGGATGAAGGCCAAAAAGCGGACTTCATTCTATCTGAGCGTCTTCGTATTGACAGTGCCATGGAAAACGAAAGGTCCATGAACCTCAAATTCAAAGCCGGTGAAATCAGCAGCCTCGAATACTCGGCTTTTCTAGATGAACTGAACTATGCCAGAAAGCATGATGTTGCATTTGGAAAAGTTGAGGCGCAATGGGATTATGTCTTATCTCGTCGTAACATGGGTTATCGCGCCGAACTGATCTATGATGCAGATTGGATGCGGTATTTCGGCAGTGAAATCAATCTGCCGTCCATCTTCCTCGTGATTCTTCTAGGCGTGAGTCTGTTTGCACAGGAATACGGATCCAGGCGGGATCGAAACGGATGGATTTTCATTCTGCGAAGTACCCCGTCCGGCCGCCGGAGATTGTTCTGCACCAAACTCACGGTGTCTCTGTGCATAGGCTTTTTGATGTTTCTCTTGGTGACAGGCGCAGATCTGTTTTTCGCATTTCGCAATCTGGAACTATCCGACTTTTCTTCAGGCGTAGCATCAGTCAAACAGTTTTCCAACATCCGGCTCGACATCTCTTTAGGATGGTTCTGCGTCCTTCGATATGCCGTCAGACTGTTCGGCTTCTTGGTCGTATCCGCACTATCCTGCCTGTCCGGATTATGGCTGAAACACCACGTTTATGCTTCTTTCGTTGCGGGCGCTGTCCTTCTTGTACCTTATTTAGCTGACAAAGCGGGATTTTGGCCTTCAAGATTTACAGAACTTGTTCTCATCCTGAACGGAACGACAGGGATCGTCTGGCTCGGAGATCTATCGGGGGACAGACTGCCCTTTTTGATGATCGCTCTTCTTTCCGGATGGATCATTTTTGTAACGATTCTTTCATTGCTCAGTTCCCGCTCGTATACGACTACACGCTCGTCAATCTTAATGCCCAGGAGGAAGACCAATGGTCCGTCTGCTCTTGAAAGCCGTTGACAAATCCTATGGATCTGTCCATGCACTCTGTGATTTCAGTTATTCCTTCGAGCCAGGCATCTATGCTCTGCTTGGTCCAAACGGCTCCGGAAAATCGACTTTGATGAACATCATATCCAACAATATCCCCGCAGACAGCGGTTCTGTTCTGTTTTCCCGAGACGGTTCAGCTGAAGCAGATGTTTTTGACATGGGAGATCTTTTCAGACAAGAACTTGGGTATCTTCCGCAAGATCCGACCTTCTATCCCTCTTTTTCAGTGAATCAGTTCATGTGGTATATGGCCGAGTTGAAGCGCGTGCGCGGTCAATCCCGCGGAAAGACCGGCCGACTTGCCATATCCGCACAAATCGATCAACTTCTGCGCGAGGTCGACCTGGAACAAATCAGGCATCAGCCTATCTCATCCATTTCAGGCGGAATGAAACAGCGTCTCGGTATCGCACAAGCACTTCTGGGCAACCCCACCGTCATCCTGTTGGACGAGCCTACGGCCGGGCTGGATCCAATGCAGCGTGTCAATATCCGCAATTATATTTCAAAAATTGCCAAAGACAGAATTGTGATACTTGCAACACATATTATTTCGGATATAGAGCAGTCTGCCAAAGACATCCTGATTCTTAAAAATGGCATCCTTGCGAATCACGGCAGTTCACGCGAACTGGCAAATCGGATGCAGGGACATGTCTGGACCATACAGACGCGGGAGAATCAAATCAATACTTTCGCCAATCGGTTTAGGGTCATAGGGATCAGTCAGATCGGAGATCCGAATAGCGAAATGGTTTCCATCCGACTGATCGCAGCGGAAAAGCCTACCGAAAACGCTCTTCCTGTGCAGCCTGGTCTTGAAGATTACTATTTGAACATATTCGGAAGTCAAGGATCATATAATACCTTTGACGTGTCTTGATGATAATGCGGCGCACACTCGTAACTTCAGAGTCGTGTGAGGCTTCACGAAAAGGAACTGCCAAAAGGATGGGATGAAGTCCCTGCGGTTCTGAAATTGTAAAACAAATTTTGATTTGTAAAACGTTGAGTTTACGTGTATATTTTGTTAGAAAGGAAAACTGAAATGAAAGAAGTCTTCGATTTTTTAAAGAAATGCGGAACATATTATCTGGCGACGGTAGATGGAGATAAACCGAAAGTCAGGCCTTTTGGCACGGTAGAGATTTTTGAAGGAAAACTCTACATACAGACAGGCAAGGTCAAACCGACGAGCCGCCAAATCCACGCTAATCCGAACGTAGAGATTTGTGCATT
>CADBRS010000045.1 GCA_902797125.1 uncultured Ruminococcus sp. | reverse complement strand
TTCTGTCTCGGAATTGAGGCAATCGGCTCAAAACGGAAAGCAAACTTTCCGGGTCGCTCAGGGACGAAAGCGGCACGCCGGTGGCACGGCGTTTGGACGGAAAGACGAAAAACAAATATCTGTCATCCACGATGATCCGGAACATTTTCGCATATGTCTGCTCGATAGACTCCCGGACCGAGATGGAGGCTTCCACAATGAACCCGGTTTCGGAAAAAGAATAGGAGTAGACGGGAGCCTCTCCGCCGCTGTCTCTTAAGAGAACTTTGTACGAACTGTGGATCGAAAATAGCAGCGGGACAACCGCCGCGATCACCGCCATAACGAAAAAAGGCAGCGTACAGTGCAACAAGAAATATGGGACTCCGGGTTTCAGATCCTTGATCTGGAAATACGCGAAAACGCCCAGATTCACAAGTATGAAGTATATAGTGGAAGCGAGCACGGTCCGTTTCCAGGATATGTATTTGAAATAGGCCATGTTGATCGACCGGTGCAACTGTTTTGTGTAGATCGTCTCGGCCGTACAGATGATCTCCTGCATATCAGTAACCTCCCACGAGTAATGTCAACCGTTGAGGGCCTCGATGATGGCGGGCAGCTGCTCGTCCACTTTGTCGTTTTCCAACTGGCAGGTGCCGGCGTTCCGGTGGCCGCCTCCGCCGTAGGAGAGGCACAGTTTCCCGATATCGACCTTGGAGCCGCGGTTCACGATCGATTTGCCGATCATGACGGCCGTGTTCTGTTTCTTGAAGCCCCAGGCGACGTGAACGGAGATCTGGGTCTCGGGATACAGGGCGTAGATCATGAAGCGGTTGCCCGCATGGATGATCTCCTCCTCTCTGAGATCGAGGACCACGACTTTTCCGTACACTTTGGCGATGCGCTGGAGCTGTTCTTTGAACTGCTGCGCCTGATCAAAATAGAGATCCACTCTCTCGCGGACGTCCGGAAGATCCAAAATCTCGTCGATCGTGTGGGTCATGCAGTATCCGATCAGTTCCATCATCAGATCGTAGTTGGAAATTCTGAATTCACGGAAACGGCCCAGACCGGTGCGGGGATCCATCAGGTAATGCAGCAGCACCCATCCTGTCGGGTTGAGGATATCCTCCATCGTGAAGTCCGCGCTGTCGCCTTTGTCGACGGCTTCCATCATTTCGTCCGTGACGAGCGGAAGGGCTTTCTTTCCGCCGTAATAGTCGTAGACGACACGGGCGGCACTGCGTGCGTTCGGGTCGATGACCAGTTTGGTTCCGGTCTGCTCGGCCTTCAGCCGGTCGACCTCGGATTCATGATGGTCGAATGCGAGCCCGACTCTCGGGTCGAAAGGCAGGTTCGTCGTGATGTCGTTTTCGGAGAGTTCGACTTTACCGTCCTGAACGTCTTTGGGATGCACGAACTTGATCTCGTCGATGATGTCGAGTTCGCGAAGGATCATGGCGCAGACCAGACCGTCGAAGTCGCTGCGGGTCACTAATCTTTTTTTGCTCATAGGAATTTCCTCCAATTTCACTTCCCCACCATTATACCATAGTCCGAGCTGTTTTGGGTAAGCGGTCCGGAGATTTTTCGTGGCGAAATGCAGTTTTCGGTCCTTCCGATTTTTTGCTGAATCCCTTGCATTTCCGGGAGTTTTTTGATATACTGTATCCATTCTAGCTGGAGGTATTCTTCAATGGGCGAGTGGTTTGCCAATAATTCACAATGGATCATGATCGTCGTTCTGGGCGTTGGCCTTGTCGCCGTCATGTATTTCTTCTCTATCCGTCCGCAAAGGAAACAGGAGCGCGAACAGAACGAGATGCGCAATTCCCTGGCCGTGGGTGACGAGATCACTACGATCGGCGGGATCATCGGAAAAGTGGTCAGCATCAGGGACGAGACACTGGTTCTCGAAACGAGTCATGACAGGACCAGAATCAGGATCCTGAAGAGTGCGATCCGCAGCATCGACGTCAAAGTTGACGCGCCGGACGACACGACGAGCAAATGAAAACTGTCCTGCGGCATTCTCTTTCGAACCGCAGAAAAAGAACGGTGTGATCCGATCGGGTCATGCCGCTTTTTTTCATTTGATTCCCTGTTTCTGTAAAACTTCCATTCTACATCCAAAAAAAACTTGAAAAACGCGCGCTTCATATGTTATGATAAACAAAGTAAAACGAAATCGGGGTGTGCTATGAAGCGAGCAGGAATCATTATTGTCAACGTCATCATTATGGTTTTGATCCTGGCGTTCGTCGTGGTCTACATCTTCCTTGACAACAAAAACACCAGAGAGAGGCAGACCGAACATTTCGAAAGTTCGACCGTTACCCTGGAGCACGTCACCGAAAACTATATGGAAGGCGAGCAAAGGATCTGCGACGTCTGGGCCAGGTACATCAACAGCGAGGACATGACGATGGAGGAAGCGGTTGACTTTATACGCATTTCTCACGTGCTGCCGAAAGCTTCCGTTCATCTGATCTTCCTCGATACCAAAAAAGGCCTCTCGACGAGACCCCATCTGGGCAGCGAAGACAGCTATGGCGTATCCTACAGCAGCTACGATTTTCTCAACGATACGTCCTGGGTGACCAATATCGGCACGTCCATCAACATCTCGCGCGCCTACACCAACCCCATGAACGGCGAACAGTCTCTGGCCTTCTGCAATAAGGTCATGCTCTTCGTCCCCGAAGAAGGCGTCAAGAAAGAAGCCCTTCTTTTGCGGGTGATGCCCATCGCCGAACTGGAACAGAAATGGATATTCCCCCAGAGTGAATTCGAGGACGCCGAACTCGCCCTGATCGATGCCGACGGAGACTACATCATCAAGGGCTCTCTGTTCAAGAATTCCAACTTTTACGAGTTCTTCAAGTCATACAACGAATATGATCCCGCCACGCTCACAAAGCTTCAGTCGGATATCACTTCCGGCACGGGATCTCAGATGATCCAGACCTCCTCAGGGGAGCGGATGCTGCTGGCCTATACGCAGGTCGCGGAAACGCTGGACTGGACGATGTTGAGTCTGGTCCCCGAATCCTATCTGACCGTCAAGGATCAGAACTGGATCCTGATCGGCGTCATCTCTGCCGCGTTGATCGTTTTGTTCGCCTTCGACTTGCTCTTCATCCAGCGTTTCAACAGGCAGCTGCAGACAGCCGCCAAAGAGGCCGAATCCGCCAACAAGGCCAAGACCGACTTCCTGTCCACCATGTCCCACGACATAAGGACCCCGATGAACGCCATCATCGGTCTGACCGCCATCGCGCAAAAGAATCTGAACGATACCGAGGCGGTGAGCGAACATCTCCGCAAGATCGGGCTTGCAGGCAACCATCTTTTGACGCTGATCAACGACATTCTGGAGATCTCCAAAGTGGAGAGCGGAAAACTGGTCCTGACCCCGGTCACCTTCTCTATCGTGGAAACCGTGGAGAACCTGGTCAACATCTCCCAGCCGATGGTCAAGGAAAAGAATATCGATTTCAATTTCCGCGTCAACAGGCTGGAAAAAGAATACCTCTATGCAGATCAGCTCAGACTGAATCAGATCTATATCAACATTCTTTCCAACGCAGTCAAATACACGGAGCCCGGCGGCACCGTCAGCGTGGACATGCGCGAGGAGGAAAGCCCGGTCGAGGGCTGCGTGAGACTGACCTATCGGGTGGCCGACACAGGGATCGGCATGAGCCCCGAATTCATCGAAAAGATGTATCAGCCCTTCTCGCGCCAGATCGACAGCCGCGTGAACACGATCCAGGGTACCGGCCTCGGACTGACGATCACCAAACAGATGGTCGATCTGCTGGGAGGCACGATCGACTGCCAGAGCGAACAAGGCAAAGGCACAACTTTCACCGTCGTGATCGATATTCCCGTCTCAGACAAACAGCGTGAAGACATGCATCTCGATCCGATCGACATTTTGATCATCGACGACGACGAAGTCCTTCTGGAAACGGCAAAGGATACGCTCGAATCTCTGGACGCCTCCGTGTCTTGCGCGACGAGCGGAACCGAAGCGATCGGCATGATCGTGAACCGCCACAGCGAAGGCAGAGATTTCGGTCTGGTCATCCTGGACTGGAAGATGCCGGATATGGACGGGATCGAAACGATCCGCAAGATCCGTTCCGAAATCGACGACCGGGTCCCCATCCTTCTGATCTCCGCCTACGACAGATCCGAGATCGAAGAGACGGCCAAGCAGGCAGGCGCCGACGGATTTATCGGAAAGCCCTTGTTCCGTTCCACTCTCTATGACAAGATCAATCAGCTGCTCGGCAAAGAGAACGAATCCGCCGAGCCTGAAGACGACTATTCGGATCTCCAGGGTCTCCGCGTCCTCGTAGCCGAAGACAACGATATCAACTGGGAGATCATCTCGGCATTGCTCGGTATGTTCGGCATTACCGCGGACCGCGCCGAAAACGGCCGTGTCTGCTACGAAAAAGTCAGCCAGGCCGATGAAGGCAGTTACGCGATCGTCTTCATGGACATCCAGATGCCTGAAATGAACGGTCTGGATGCAACCCGGGCGATCCGCAAACTGGACAATCCGTGGGCGGCTTCGGTCCCCATCGTCGCCATGACGGCAGACGCGTTCTCCGAAAACGTCGCAGAATGCCTGAACGCGGGCATGGACGGTCACATCGCCAAGCCCGTCGATATCAAACTTGTGATCAAAGAAATACGCAGACTAAGAAAGGACAACAACAAATCATGAAAAAAATCTTTTGCATCCTCTTCGCTATCCTGATGGTGCTCGGATTGGCCGCTTGCGGTTCCTCGAATGAAACCACGGAACCGGAAGTGTTCGCACCGAAACTGGACACGACCAAATCCTGCAAGATCAGTGTTGTGGGCACCTACAGTAATTTCGAGGCTCTGGAAGCCGAGTTCGACCGCTTCAAAGAGTTTTACCCGAACGTGGAACTGAGTTATACGAAGATCGACGACTATAACAATATGATCGCGACCGTGCTGGAAGGCAACGATGCGCCGAACATTTTCTTCTCTTTCCACTCGATGATCGGCAACCCTAAGTACGACTCTGTATACGCGCAGATGGAAAATCTGGCCGACGAGTCTCTCGGATTGAATCTGAACATCATCCGTCCGGGTCTTCTCAACCGTGATTCCGAGGGCCGCGTACTGGAACTGCCGGTCTTCTCCACGTCCTACGGCATGCTGATCAACGAAGATCTGTTCGAAAAAGAAGGACTGAATGTCCCGACGACCTTGCAGGAACTTTTGGACGTCTGCGCCGCTTTCCGTGAAAAAGGTTACGCAAGCCCGATGATGGGTTACAGCGTCAAGTCCTCGGGGTGCCTGATGAACACGGTCGTATATCCGATCTTTGCAGGCGCGCTCGCCGAACATCCGGAAGCCGTTTCCCTTGCCAATAAAGGCGATCCCGCCGCAGGCGAATATCTGCGCCCGGCGCTCGAGATGCTCAAACAGCTGATCGACACGAGATGCATCGATCTTGAAAAATGCAACGAGATCAGCGACAACTATACCCAGGTCATCCTTCGCTTCTTCCAAGGAGACGTTCCCATGATGATCTGCACGGGCGACACGGTGTCCGGAACAGGCAAACGCGAAAGCCAGTCCGAAGCGTTCCAGGCTCATCCCTTCACCTACAGTTTCATGCCGATCCCGACGACCGACAAGGGCGGCTACTATCTGGACAGCTCTTCCGTTCAGTTCTCCGTGAACAAGAATTGCGAGAACCTGGATATGACGAATGAGTTCATCCGTTTCCTCGCCACCAAGACCGAACTGAACCAGATGGCGTCCGTCAAGCGTCTGATCACCACGACGACTGACCTCTCCTTCGACAAGGTCTACGCGCCCATCGGGTCCGTCAAACAGGAGATGACCGTATCTCCGACCGCGCTCGGTATCGAGGATACGCTCGCCGTTCAGGTCCGTCTCGCATCTTTCCAGGTCGCAAC
>CADBRS010000044.1 GCA_902797125.1 uncultured Ruminococcus sp. | reverse complement strand
TTTTTTATGAACACTAACGAATTCGTACGCAGCAGCCTGGTTCCCTACGTGGTCGAGCAGACCAGCCGCGGTGAGCGTTCCTATGATATTTTTTCAAGACTCTTGAACGACCGCATCATCTTTTTGTCCGAAGAGGTCAATGACGTGACCGCCTCTCTGGTCGTCGCGCAGCTGCTCTTCCTGGAAGCCCAGGATCCGGACAAGGATATCTCTTTCTACATCAACAGCCCCGGCGGTTCGGTATCTGCCGGCATGGCCATCTACGACACCATGAACTTCATCAAGTGCGACGTCTCGACCATCTGCATCGGCATGGCCGCTTCGATGGGTGCTTTCCTTCTCTCCTCCGGCGCGAAGGGCAAGAGACTGGCTCTGCCGAACAGCACCATCATGATCCATCAGCCTCTCGGAGGCGCTCAGGGTCAGGCCACGGATATCCAGATCCAGGCGGAACAGATTTTGAAGATCAAGAGCAAGCTCAATAAGATCCTGTCCGAGAATACCGGAAAAGATCTGAAGACGATCACGAAAGATACCGAGCGCGACAACTATATGACGGCCGAAGAGGCGTGCGCTTACGGTCTGATCGACAAAGTCATCGACCGCCGTCCATAAGCCCTTCTGACATGAGGTGATCATTCATGCCCAACAACAGTAACAAAGGTTCCGGCCCCAGAAATCACTATACGGAACGCGTGTGCGCTTTTTGCGGGCGCGGCGAGGATATGGTCGATTTCCTGATCCCGAATCCCGACCAGAACGTATACATCTGCAGCGACTGCCTGCAGGCCGGGAACGAGATCATAGAGGACGCATACCGCTCCTATGAAGCCAGAGATGCCAAGATCCGGATCGATCAGATCCGTACAGGGATCAAACGCCCGGCACAGATCAAGAAGATCCTGGATCAGTACGTCATCGGTCAGGATGAAGCGAAAATTGCTCTGTCCGTTGCCGTCTACAACCATTACAAAAGGCTACTGAACAAACCGGTCCCCAACGAAAAAGGCAAAAAAGGTTCGGGTTCGAAATCCTCCGACAACGACGTTGAGATCCAGAAAAGCAATGTGCTGCTCCTCGGTCCGACCGGCGTTGGAAAGACCTATCTGGCACAGACTTTGGCCAAGGCATTGAACGTGCCTTTCGCCATTGCTGACGCCACGACCCTGACGCAGGCAGGTTATGTCGGCGAGGACGTCGAAAATATCCTGCTCCGTCTGATCCAGGCAGCCGATTTCGATATTGCCAAAGCCGAGACCGGCATCATCTATATCGATGAGATCGACAAGATCGGGCGCAAAAGCGAGAATGCCTCGATCACCCGCGACGTTTCGGGCGAAGGCGTCCAGCAGGCTCTCCTGAAAATTTTGGAAGGAACGCTTGCCAACGTCCCGCCGAACGGCGGACGCAAGCACCCCGAAGCCCAGGCTCTGCAGATCCATACGGACAATATCCTCTTCATCTGCGGCGGCGCTTTCATCGGGCTCGACCAGATCATCGAGAGCCGCAAAGGCAGTTCCGAGATCGGTTTCAACGGTTCCGTGCTGAAGAAGCAGGAAAAGAAGGATCAGGGCATCTATAAGGATGTGGAGCCTCACGACATCATCAAGTACGGGTTGATCCCCGAACTGGTCGGCAGACTTCCCGTGATCGTCACGCTGGACGATCTGGACGAGGAAGCGCTCATGAACATCCTGACCAAACCGAAAAACGCCCTGACTCTCCAATATGCGGAACTCTTCAAATACGACAACATCAAACTGTCCTTTGAAGAAGACGCTTTGCGTGAGATCGCCCACATGGCGATCGAGCGGAACACAGGCGCCAGAGGGCTCCGTGCAATCATGGAAAAACTCATGATCCGCCCGATGTACGATTATCCGGGCCGGCAGGATCTCGAAGAGGTCGTGATCACCCGCGATTATGTCCGGGGGCTTGTAGACAGACCGAAGGAGATCTTACGGCCTCAAGCAACTAAATGAAATGAAAAAAGGATTCGAAGATCAGGTATATGACCTGATGCTTCGAGTCCTTTTTTGTTTGAGAAGCCCTTCGATTTTTGTTTACCCGAGGCTTTTCAGGTATTCTTCGACATTGATATATTTGATCCCGTCGACTTCCGAATTTGGACCTCTGTATATGACACATTGATCCGTGATCGTTCCAATAGCCCGTTCGGTCAGTTTGCAGTTCCCTTCATCGATCAAATGGCGGTATTGATCCGAAACGATTTCTTTGCTGTGCTTGATTTCATAGATCTTGCAGGAAAGAACCGTTTCATCCTGAACGACCATGTCGAACTCACCGACGGCAAACTGGACTTGGAAAACCTTCAATTTCGGTTGAGCCATTTTTGTTTCAAGCAAAACGATCTCTTCCATCATCAAGCCTTTAACGGTTTCACGAACCTTTTCCAAAACTCGATTCCGGTCGGAAATATCCATGTTGCCGAACTTCTGATCCATCAGCAAAGAGTCGACAAGAGCTTCTGCCAATGCATATCTCATCCCGGGCTGACTGAGAACCGTTTTTTGTCCGATCGCTTTTTCACGCGGAAGATGGATCAGGTCGATATCGGTGATCAGGTCGAGGAGCGACAAATACTCTTTGATCTGATGGGCATGAGCTTCATCGATCTCAACGCTCTGCTCGTCTTTTTCGAGAATGTCAAGCATCGTCTTCAACGCGCTTTCGACAGACATGCGGTCGATGTTTTCTTCCAGATTGAGCGGCTGTTTCTTATCTCTCATCAGGTTTCTGGATGTGACGGACAAGTCAGAGGACCGGAATGCCTGTGTGAGAACTTCTTTGGTGAAATGGTGGTTCAAGTTTTCTACGACCCGGTTGATCGCACCCGTCAATTCACCTTTCGCGTACAGATCATAGAGCAAACGGAAATGGCCTCCGTCCTGATAATACTTCAATGAATGCTGAATATTGCGGGCAATAGCGGTGTCGATGTAATCATCGGCTTTTTCTTTGGATGAAAACGGAGACTCCTCATTGTAATTGATGCCGCTCAAGCTCATGGTCCCGCCGTAGCGGATATATTCATCGATTCCGGTGATACCGAGAACACGCTCAAATTCACGATATGGGATGAATGTTGTGTGCAGCATGATGCAGCGGTCATACAATTGATTTTTGGATGTAAAAACAAACCCGAGTGAATCCGTTCCGGACAATACGATCTTCATGCCGCAGGCCGCGTAAATGTCCGAAAAAACGGCTGCCCCTTCTATGAAGTCCTCAAGCATCGTCACTTCATCGATGAAAACATATTGATATCCGGAATCTTCCAGAATCTTCAGATCCGAATAAACCTGGGACAGGGTGTTGTTGCGTTCTATTTGAATAAATGCGGCCTTACTTAATTGATCTGCGGTCATATTCAAAATGATTTGCCGCATCAGCGTCGTTTTACCGGTTCGTCTTAAGCCGTAAAGGATAAAAACTTTGTCCTGACGTTCACCAAAAACAAAATTGCTCAGAAGTTCATAGCAATCTCTGCGTCTGTAATTCTTTGCCAGAGAGGCCATTTTGGTCAGTTGTACGCCGGTTCGAACGAATGTTTTGAATTTCAAGTCGACATTCTTCCGTGTCCTTGAAATGGCGGGGCTGTTATTTTTCAGTTCTTTTAACTCTGCCTCCAGTTCTTTCCGCTTTTGGATCTGTTGGCGGAGCTCGTCCAGTTTTTCAAACGGAACAAACTTCTCCGTTCGCTTTCCTCCGGATGAAACGCGATGGTAGAAATACTCTTTCCCGTCCTTTTTCTTCTTGGAAATCGAACCGGCAGGTAAAAGCGAGATCTCTTTTTCCAAATCCGCGATTTTTGCCAGAATCTCTGAATGATCCATATGTGCCCCCCCTGTTTCTGGTATACCCAGTATACCCCTATTTTATAATTTTGTCAAGGGGGTATAGAAAAAGGCTCTGCGGAACTGTAGAGCCTTTTATGTAAAATTTAGAGGCGGGAGAGTTCACCCCATGAAGAAGAGAGCGTCTCCGGACAATTCCCTTTCGGCATATTCTTCTGCTTGACTTTGACGTTTGACGGGTTGCTTGCTCCCATGCTTTTTTCTGAACTTAAGCTGCTTTTTTCGAGCGTTTGTTGTTCCTTGCTTTTTTGATCAGTTCGATCAGCAAGATGATCAGGATGGAAACGACGAGTTCAATGGCGAAAACGTAAAAAGTTCTGAAATCATTGACGTCTGAAGCAAAAGACATCCGGAAAGGTTCCATCTGCAGTACAAGGCACACGTACAGCTGGACGATGCCGTGGATGAACAAAAGGTACATGGATCGGTTCCCCAGCCAGACCAGCGCTTTGCAGACGATCCCGGTCCGGGTGAGCAGACGGCACAGATGGACGAAAGGATAGGTCCCCACGATCGCGAAGACGAAACTCAGCAGTACCGCCCACTCGTGGATCCTGGTGTCCCACAGCATCCCGCCGGCCATGAAACCGGAGCCTCTGAACATCATGGCCAGGACGACGAACAGTCCGTAGGCAAGGACTGAGTTGATGATGATGAAAAGCAGTCTGGTCTTGTTGCTCAAAAGATCTTTCTGACCGAAGAAAGCGCCCATCAGCATGATCGCGGCGACCGCGGGAGCTTCCGCCAGATAGAGCGGAAGATGAAAATCAAAATGCGCGAATACCATCGTAAAGATCAGAAGACCTGCTGTGATCGAGATCAGTCTGGCTCCTTTTTCCAGAGCATAATCGACGACGGCATAGAATATGAGAGACGCCATGAACAGAAGCTGGATGAACCAGAACGACATGATGCAGCTGCTCAGTCCCCCGCCGATCACCGGGATGCCGACTTCACGGCAGAATGCGTTCTGGAGCAAAAGGTTCAGGTAAGTCAGCGCCACGTCTCCTACCGTATAGCCCTGAGCGATCATATAATAGACTGCTCCGATGACGAGTATGGACAAGGAATAGATGAAAAACGGTATGACGATCTGTTTGAACCGTTTCTTGAGTATTTCTCGATAAGTGTAGCGGTAGGGACGGTGATTGTACCCTGCCATGAAGAAGAAAAACGGCATGATGAAACCGAAGACGCCGCCCAGAACGAAATAGATATTTCGGTTCAGCGTCAGGGTGTGCAGGGCCAGGACCAGCAAGATCGCGATGCCTTTCGCGATATCCTGCTCCAGCATCCGGCTTTTTTTGACCGCGGGCTGCTCTGCTCTCTCTTCCGGTCTTGCTTCGATTTCCTGCACAGTGCCCGTTTCCTGTTTGATCTGTTCTTCCATCATTTGCGCCTCGAAATCATGTCTTTTTTCAGGGTCAGTACGTCGACCTTCCCGTTGGCCAGAAGCGGAAACGCGTCGTAGATCAGAATGCAGGCGGGTATCTTGTGAGGAGCGAGGTGAGCCTTCAGATAGGCTTTGAAATCTTCTTCGTCGAAAGAAGCGTTTTCCTTCAGGACCAATGCACACCCGACGATCTCGCCGAAATATTCGTCCGGCAGACCCACGATCTGGACCGCGAACACGTCTTTGTAGGTGCTGGCCAGGTCACGGATCTCGCCCGGAAAGATGTTTTCCCCGCCGCGGATGATCAGTTCCTTTTTTCGGCCTGCGAAATGGATATAGTTTTCGTCGTCCAGGTATCCCAGATCCCCAGTGTGAAACCACCCGTCATGATCGAAATCCTGTTTTTCGATGGGTGTCTTGTAGTAGCCGGACATCAGAAACTCGCCTTTGATGATGATCTCTCCGACCCGGCCGGTCTCACACGCCTCTTTCGTCTCGACGTCCTGGATCATCAGGCGGATCCGATCGATAGGCCGGCCTACGGTCTTGGTGATATGCTCGATCGTATCGCCTTTTTTCGTGACGGATACGGGACTCATCTCGCTCAGCCCGTAAACGATGCTGAAGGACGCCTGCGGGAACTGTTTTCCGAGGAACAGCATCTGGGTTTCGGTGATGGGTGCTCCGCCGATCCCGCAGAATCGGAGAGAACGGATCTTTTCAGGAGCATATTCCGGACAGGTCGCGATGCCCAAAAGGAGGGTCGGAACGTACATGAGCACGGTGCACTTGTATTTTTCGGTGATCGCGATGATCGTGTCCGGTTTGACGCGCGGGGCCGCAACGACTTTCATGTCGGACAGAAGCGCCATGGTCAGAGAAGCCACGAGCCCGAAGATATGGAACAGGGGCAAAACCAGGCACATGACGTCGTGGTCATATTTTTCCATGACTTCCGAGCCGCACTTGGCGGCCGTGAGCATATTGTATGAGGACAGCAATACTCCCTTGGGGACTCCGGTCGAGCCTGACGTGAAGATCATGACGCACGGGTCGTCGTTCCGCACTTCGATCGAAGATAAGAAATTCTTCGAGATGACGGACAACTGCCGACCTTTGATATCGATAGGCCGTGTCATATCGTAGAGCACCCTGATCTGGGAATCGGACGGATCCGTGACCGCTTTCAGGAAAGCAGCGGGGTCCTCTCTCAGCCAGGGACCGATCCCGTGGCAGAAAAATTCGATATCTCCCGCATGGGACAAAAAGCAGATCTCATTTGCTTTCAGGAGCGGATTGACCAGGATGGCCATCCCGCCTATCTTCTGAATGGCATAGAAAGTGGCGATCCAGTTCAGACTGTTCCCGCCGCAGATCGCGATATGAGATCCTTTTTTAGCGCCGAGCGAGATCAGATCCTCGGCAACGATATCCGAGGCCTGATCCAGGTCTTTCCAACTCCATTGGACGAGCGTGTCGTCCAGGATGATCTCGTCTGCGTGGTTCCCTACTTTTCTGGAAAGAAACTCTTTGAATG
>CADBRS010000043.1 GCA_902797125.1 uncultured Ruminococcus sp. | reverse complement strand
GGCTGTTTATGCCACCGTGATCGGATCCAACATCGGGGCTTTCCTGACGCCGATCGGCGCGTTGGCCGGGATCATGTGGATGAGCATCCTCAAGCGGCAGAACGTGAAGATGTCTTTCCTGGATTTTACCAAATACGGTCTGACGGTCGGGGTCCCAACGATCCTGGTCTCACTCTTCATCCTTTTTTGGATCGTTGCATGAAGGCGTGCATCGGTCCAGACTGCAGCGGCGGTCCGGTTCCGGATCCATCCGCTGCTTTTTTTCGGTCACATTCTTGCAAAGAAAAACCATATAAAGTATAATAGTCTCAGACCACAACACCGGAGGTTTGACATGGGAAAGATCAGAATGGCTGTCCTCGGCGCGGGCCCGCGCTGGATGTCATTGGTGGAAACATATACGGCTCATCCGGAGCTCGAGATCGTGGCGATCTGCGACCGTGCGGACGGGTATGCCGAAAACGCATGTGCGGAACTGAAAAGGATCCGCGGAATGGAAGCCGTCCCTTATCATGACTTTGAAAAAATGGCCAAAGAGGCCAGATATGACGCGATCTTCATCGACTGCGACCCGGATATCCAGGTGGATTTCGCCGTCTCCGAGATGGACCGAGGCATCCACGTCATGACCGAAGTCCCGGCCGCTTATACGATCGAACAGTGCCGGTCTCTGGTCAGCGCCGTCCGGAGAAACGGCGTCAAATACCAGCTGGCCGAGCAGACCCGGTACTGGCATTTCATCTCTCAGTGGAGAGAGATGTCCAAAGCCGGCGAGTTCGGACAGATCTACTATGCGGAAGGGGAATATCTCCACTACGAAAAAGCGTGGGACTATTTCCGCAACAAAAAAACGGGTCACAGGGTGTGGACGGACGATCCGTCGCTCGACAAGGACCCGGATTATGAAAGGACCTGGCGCTACCGGACTTTCATGGAGCCCATCTTCTACCTGCCTCACGAACTGTCTCCGCTGCTCTCGATCACGGGAGGACGGATCCGCACCGTGAGCTGCTGCGGCAGCAACCCGGGTCAGTCCTATTCCGGTTTCGACACGAGAGACCTGGAATGCGCCCTCATGCAGGACGACAAAGGCGTCATCTATTCGATCCGGGCAGGCTTTACGGCTCCGTACGGCTTCAAGAGGGAAACGGGCGCTCACTGGTATCAGATCAAAGGCACTCGCAAGACCGTGGAATGGGCACGTTCCACGGAGGATCTTCCCAAAGAATATACGCTCGAGGGAGGCTGGGTGACTCATCCCGAATGGGGATGCAACGATCCGAACGCGGAAGAACCTTTCCGCAGCGCTGCCCACGGAGGCGCGGATTATTATCCCATTTATCATTTTATGGACGCCATATTGAACGACCACCAGCCTCTGATGGACGTCTATCTGGCCGTCGAGACGGCGGCGCCCGCCATCCTGGCTGCAGAATCTGCCAGACGCGGAGGCGTCCGGCTGGAAGTGCCTGATTTCCGCAAATGCTGATCACGATCTTACTGTTCATCGTCTGCGTCCTGCCTTCCGGAGCATCCGCAAATCTCTATCTGCAGATGGCTCCGTACGCCAAAAAGACGTCTGTTTCGTCCGGACTGCCCGTTCTCTGGTTCTTGCCGCTGGCGCTTTTGTTCGGGATCCTCTCCTTGGCGCGCGGGGAAAACCATTTCGTTTTGTGGGCCGCGCTTCTGGGAGGCGTCTGCCTGTTCGCGGCAGCCTTTCTGCTCATCCGGTCCATGCAGAGTTCGCAGTTTTCCTTTTCCGTGATCCTGGTCAATCTGAACTTTCTGATCCCGGTCATCCTGTCCGCGATCTTCCTCTCGGAAAGACCGGGGATCCTGCAGTGGATCGGCACGTTCATCCCGGTCATCGTGATCATTTTGCTCTATTTCAAGCCGGGAGAGAAGATCGGATTCATCCTGATGCCCGTTCTGGCCTGTCTTTCAAACGGACTGCTGAACTACTGTATCAAGATCAACGCCAACGCCGGCGGGGACACGTCGGTTTTCTTCGCCGTCCTTTACCTGACCGGTGCTGTCTGCGGAGCCGTTGCCTTTCTGATCTTTAAATTGATCGAGAGACGCAAAGAGAAAACGCAGGAGCCGGTTGAGGAGCCCGCGCGGAAATGGCCTTTGTCCGCTATTTTGTCGATACCGGGCATGGCGGTCTGCAACGGGCTGACCTATTGGGCCGAGGCATTGCTCGGATCCCGCGTCAACGCGTCCGCCCAGTTCACGATCGTGACGTCCGCTTCCATCCTGATTTCTCTGATCATTGGGGCGCTGTTCCAAAAAGAAAAATGGACATGGAAAACGACCGTGGCGCTCTTGCTTTGTCTGATTGCCATCGCCTTCCAGTCCGGTGCATTCTTCCAGGAGTGACAATTCATGAGTCTTTACTACTACGTTTCCGAGGAGGCCAAAGAATCCTACCACCAAAAGGGACTGGATTATACGCCTCTCTATATCTCCTGCCTGCTTGGCTTCATGGGAGCCACCGGAGAACCGGTATCCGATTTGTCGGTCCCGGGCCCCAGCGATATCCTCCTCATCGGAGCCGAGAATCTGACGCCTGATCAGATCCGGGAACTGACCAATGGCCGGATCGGCACCGTGATCTCGTTCGGTGCGGGCCGAGGCCACGTTTGCGCGGTTCGCGAGAAAAAGATCTTCGACACGCTGTCGCTGGACCGTTTCGAGATCCCGCTGTTCGCACCCGTGCTTGAAGACGGGCTGCTCGAAGAGGGTGATGCTTCTGTCCTTTTGCGCGCAGGCGAAAAACCGGCCGTTCTGAAAAAGGGAAGGGTCTATGATTTCCGTTTCGATCTCCCCGGCTCTGTATGGTTTTCCGGAGACGGCTTCGGAGACGGCGGACCGACTTCATGGTTCCCGCTGGGCCGGACGCCGGATTTCAGACCGCTCCCGCCGGATATGAAGATGCCTTATCCCTACAACGACGAGATGCTCTTTTTCGTAGAGTCGATCCTTTTGGACGCAGGGTTGCCGCTTCTGGACAGACTGCCGCCCATGGAGGACGGCACGGTCGCGGATCTTGCCTTGCATATCTCGGGCGACGACGATTATACGTCTTCGGTATTCGACCGGCAGGCGGCCGCCTATCTCCATTCGATCGGGATGAGATACCATCTCAACGTGATGCCCGGTCCGGGGCCCTCGTTCATCCTGTCTCAAGGAGATCTTTCCGAACTCGAGTCCCTGGGCTGCGAGTGCGGGCTGCATACCGATTTCACGGTCCGGGATTATTCCGAAGAGAGCCAGCGGGAAACGCTTTTGCATTATTTATCCTTTTTCGGTCGCCCGTCCCTGACCGGCACCAATCATTGCCTGATCCAGCGGGGCTCCACTGCAGAACGTCTCAGATGGCTGTCCGCATGCGGCGCGCTGGCAGACAACGGCAAATCCGGCGAGGTGGATCCGTCTGACATCAACGCGTTCAATCTGAAAGGCTTTTCATACGGGACGAGTTTCCCGAGAAAGACGCTGGACGACGCCGCGCACGGAAACGCACCGATCTATTGTCTGGAAATACCGATCAACTATTACGAGCCACGGGTCGGAGGGCCCTATCCCGGTCCCGAAGGGGTCTTGGATTATATCGACGACGCCGCCCGCGAAGGACGGATCGCTCAGTTCTTCTGTCATCCTCACTATCTGGAGGATCACGGAGCACATACGCCCTGGGCCCGAGCCGCGATCGAGGCGGGTCTCTCTCATGCCCGGGACAAAGGATACAAGATCTTCCGGACGACGACGGACGAGATCGCGCTGTTCTGGCACGCGAGAAGCCTGTCTAAGATCTCTTCAAAGGATGGAGCGCTGACCGTTTCCTCATCCACAAGCGTCGTTTTGAGACTGCCTGAAGCCCAGGCGTCCGGCACCGCTCTTCTGGACGGCAAACCCGTCCGTCCGTTACATGCAAAAAGGCCCGGCCGGTTCATCCCGGTCCCGGGCGGCACACATACGATCGAACTTCAATAAGGGGGATTTATGAAACTATTCATCCGCTGCTTATCCATCCTGCTGGCCTGTCTGCTCTTAGTCCCGGCCGTTCTGTCCTCTTGCGGTCAGACGTCGTCCGGGGACGGAGACGGCAGCGAGACCGAACAGTCCGGGAATGAATCCGAGACTCCGGGCGGACTGGAAGACTATGTCGAGATCGACCTCACCGGCTATAAGCTGATGCGATCCGATTATTCTCCCAAAGACGTCACGACGGCTTTTTCGAAGCTTCTGCGCGTCATCCGCGAAATGACAGATCTCTCGCTGGGCGTGGGAACGGACTATGTCGACGACACGATCAACAACCGCGCCGAATACGAGATCATCGTGGGAGCCACCGAGATCGAGGAGGCACAGCCTTTCCAGGATGAACTCAAGGAAGGCGAATATGTCATCGCCTGCGAAGGAACCAAGATCTTCATCATCGGCTACGATGTATCCGAAACGGTTTACGCCGTAGACCGCTTTCTCAAGATCGCTTTCGACTACGACACAGACAAATATACAAATGACAAATGGGGGAAAACTGTCGTCAGGATCCCCAAAAAGGAGGTCAGCGAGATGGCTGGTAAAACGCTGGAATCCGGCCGGGTCATCCGCCCGATCGTGCAGGTCTCGTCAGATCCTTTGCTACCGATCTCCGACTTCAAACCGGGCGGAAAGTACGACCTGACCGAAGATTCGATCGATTTCCATATGACTTCCGGGTGCGGCTACAGAGGGACGACCGGCGAAGGTCCTTATAGGATCGAGTTCACGGTCGAGAACCGCAACAACAAAGCCAATCCGATCGTGCAGCTGATGGTGAACCAGGCGAGTGGCGTCGAGCACATCTGCATGTCCATCGAGCACGGCACGTTCGTGCGCGTGGGCCGCTCGACCTATGAGCGCGGCGGCGCCAGCGTCAAGCTGAAAGATCCCAATAACTATACGTTCCGGCTGGAAGTCCATCCGGAAGCCCAGCGGGCCTTCTACTACATCGACGGCGTTTTCCTGGGTGAAATGAACGTCGGGAACGACGAGACCCCGCTCGTTGAGAACGCGCCGTTCAGTATCTGCGCGGTCGGAGACGATCTGGACGTGTCCGTCTATGACATCTATCTGGAACAGATCGAAGAAACGGTCGATTACAGACGCTACGACGCGGTGCCCGGGGAAGTGACCGACGAAGGCGTGTATCCGAAATCCGAGAACGCACCTGCCCAGACCATCTACGTGCTCAACGCGGTGGATCTGACCGGACGCGAGCTGATGACAGCCGTGACGCTCCAGGGCCTCGTCAACCGGACCACGCCGGAAATATTCCTGGATTACAGAGCCTATAACGACGACATGCGGTACAGCTTTGTTCAGGAAGAGGCAGCCTATCTCACCATGCTCGAGCAGAAGGGACGCACGCTGGTCCAGGCCAAACTGACAGATCTTTTGGTCCAGTTCAAAGACCGGTACAAGGGCGTCATCATAGGCGACTGCATGAAGACCAACTTCGGTGAAAATCTGGCCACATCGCTTGCCGGTGTCCTGGACGCCGTCTATCTGACTCCGGGGCAGTACGATTCACTCAAGGACCAGATCCAGAAAGATATCCTGTTCCGTCTGGACGACCGGTTCAAGACATCCGTCGACGCCTATATGTGGCTCTGGAACACCTACGGTGACCAGTTCTCCAAAGACGTGCTCTTCCATGCGCCGGCCTCTGCGGAATGCGCCGGTCACACGGCCCGCGTCTGCAGGGATTACGCGGTCATGTCCCGCGCGCTGTTCTTCTGCACCACGGACGTCCAGACCTATGACGACTATGATTTCTATATGTCTTTGTTCGCCTCGACCAAACCGAACACCGGTATCATCGGACGGGGCGGAGGTTGCTTCCCGGAATTCGAAATGTTCACGATCTGCGGTCAGTTCGGCAAGTATTTCACATACGGATTCTCCACGCCGAACATGTCGCTGCTCAATTCGCTGGAAGTCGGGGAACTGAAGCAGAAAGCGGACGTTTCCGGCGCTACGCTCCAGGACGACACCATCTACGTGACCTTCGACCTCTCGGAAGGGGACAACCTGTCCTGGGACTACCATCTCTGGATGTTCAATTTCAGGGACGTGGAAGCGAGAGCTGCCATCGCCAAGGGCTATTCCTTCTGCGGCGCGATCTACTATGTGGCCCCTGCGGTCCTTGAATACTTATATTCACAGGCTACTCCGAACGACTACTTCTATATGGACGGCGGCGGCATTTCCAATCTGGGTTCGCCCGACGCGTTCGGTCTGCTCTATAAGGATGAAGACCGCGCCAAGATCGTGACCCGGATGCTGGAACTGACCAATTACGTGGCCGGAAAGACGGATACGGTCGTTTTGCGCGCGCTGCACAACATCTCGGACGAGATGGGGAACCGGATGGCCGCTGAATGCCCGAATCTCCAGGGCTTGTTCTCCTCGTACGGCAATGTGACGCCGGCGATAGGCGGCACCAGCCAGTATGCAGATTCCGTCTATCTCCTGAATTCGGATGTGGTCCGGTGCCGGAGCTTCCTCACCACGTTTGCAGGTTCATTGACGCCCCAACTGCAGAAACTGCTCTCGCAGACCGCTGCCAGACAGGCTGATCGCGGGATCATCTTCGCGAAAGTGTTCGTCTATTGCAACCAGATGCTCAACGACGTGAGCGTCATGCAGACGTTCCGTCAGGAACTCCAGGATGCGACAGGCAAGAAAGTCGTGATCGTGCGTCCGGATACGTTCGTGGAACTGTATCAGGAATACGCGGGTTAATATCCGTTCTTACCAAAAATCACAGAAGGGAGAATGCAGAGAATACCGAACCTCTGCTAAAACTGAGAGGCTCGGTATCCTTGCTTAGTTTTCGATGAATATACATTCAGCAGGCAACGCTTATAGAAGAGTTGTGATGATCGTCATTTTATTCCTGCTTTCAGCGATCCTGATCGCTGTCGGTACGATCATGACTCTCAACTCGAACAAAGGCTACGAAAAAACGGATGCGACGATCGTCGAGATCAACACCATCCCCGGCGTCGGAGAAGACGACGACACATATGAGGTTTATGTCGACTATACGGTAGACGGCCACAATTATACCCACGTTCAGCTCAATACCTATGACGGGAGCTACAGGGTAGGGAAAACGGTCCAGATCATGTATGATCCCAGCGATCCCGGAAAGATCGTCGGGACATCGCCTTTGTGGTTGATCGTTTTGTGCTTCGCACTCGGTGCGGCAGCCCTGGTCGGTGGCGTCGCTGCGATCATCAACGCGCTCAAAACAGCCAAACGGGGAAAAGATCTGGCCAAAGCCCCTCTGATCGTGTCGGAGGGAAGAGAGATCGGAGAACCCGAGAAACTCTATTTCATAACGGATCCTCACGCTCACCTCAAGCTGCATTTCACCCTGGAGGATGAAAGCAAGCACGTTTTGTACGAAGGGCTGATGACCAAGCATTCGCCGGTCGGACCGCACACCTATGTGTTTACCGATCATGTGAATCATCGGGAGACCGAGCATAAGGTCGGACACGTCAACAGCGCCTCATCCGGGTCCTATACGGTTTCTCAGGGATTCACTTTCGACGGCGTCGAAATTACGACCTATTTCTCCGCAAACAAGATCCGCGTCGAGCACGGCGTGAGCAAAAAAGTGGCCGTGAGCATCGATATCTATCATGAGGACAAACTCGTGGGCAGCGCTGTCTCGTCTTCCCAGTACGCTCATGACGATGATTCCGAGGCTCATCCGATCGCATCCAAGTTCAGATTGAATCAATACTACTATCAGATCGAGGGACAGAAGTCCTATGCGGACGTGATCTTCCTCGCATTGTTCAAGGAAGCGCTGTCGCCTCGTTTCGAGTCTATGGTCTGATCATTCTCATCTACTGGAGGTAAAAATCATTATGCTTAGCGAAGAAGATAAAAACATATGTGCCTTTCATCCCGGGTATTATTTTCTGAAATTATGGATGAACTGGAGATGACTCCGGATGAATTTGCAAAACGGTTGGGAACCACATCCGAAACAGTGAGTTTGTTATTGGATGGGCAGATGCCTGTATCAAACGATTTGGCCATGAAGTTATCCGATATGCTGGGAATCAGTGCAGATACCTGGCTGAACCTTCAAAAGGCGTATGATGAACGAAAGAAGTCAACTGTAAAAGTAAATTAGACTTCGAAAAAGGGGCGGTGGAAAACCATGCAGGTTTTTCCACCGCCTCTTGCGTTGTAATAATGATCAAAAATCTTTGAGCAGATCGAAACTGGAGGACAAGAACTCCTTCAGTTCATCCGCACTGAGTTTTCTTTGCGCCAATACGGACAGCCTGTACAGGTAGGCGCCCATCTTCTCGGCTTTGTCCTTGTCTTCTTTGACGAGGCCGGCCAGTTTTTTGGTCAGTTCGGACGAAGTGTTGACGTGCAGCTTGTATTCGAGAGGGAAGGATGAACCGAGTCCCATCGAGCCGTACATGCGCATCATGTCCTCCATCCGTCTGGACTCTTCGGAGAGCACCAGCATCGCGGGGACGCTCGCGTCTTTCATGGACTCGAAGATCACCTCGAGCTTTTCGTCCTTGGAGACTTTTCTGAACAGATCGGTGAGTTTCTTCTTCTGATCCTTTTCGAGGTCTTCGCCTTCTTCGTTCTTCAGAACGTCCGTGGCCGAGTCGACGCGGAGGAAATGGATGCCTGCATCGTTTTCATAATTTTCCAGCGTGGAGACGAATTGGGTGTCGAGCTGATGATTGAGTTCGACGACCGCGATGTTCTGCTGCTGATAGAGTTCGATATATTGAGCTTGCAGAGCCTTGTCCGTCGTGTAGTAGATGTTCTTCTTCTCGGGATTGCCTGCATTCTGCAAGTATTCCTCGGACGTGACGCATTTGCCGTCTGTCTGAACGTAGAGCAATGAATTCTTGACGCGGTCGTAGAATTTGCGCTCGCGCAGGCAGGCATACTCGACGAAAGTGCGGATGTCTGTCCAGACCTTTTCATATTTTTCACGCTCGTTCTTGCAAAGGCTGTTGAGTTTGTCCGCGACCTTCTTGACGATGTGGTCCGAGACCCGTTTGACGTAGGCGTCGTCCTGCAAATAGCTTCTGGAGACGTTGAGGGGCAGTTCCGGGCAGTCCAGAACGCCCTTGAGCATGAGAAG
>CADBRS010000042.1 GCA_902797125.1 uncultured Ruminococcus sp. | reverse complement strand
ATCAGCATCCGGGGCAGGATCTGCCGGTGTTTTCTCAGTGTCTGCTTCTTCAGCCTGGGCATCTTCGGAGGGGCTGTCTGTAGCCTCAGTTTCTTCGGCAGGGGCATCTTCGGAGGCGTTGTCTGCAGTTTCGGTTTCCTCAGCAGGGGCATCTTCAGAGGTATTGTCGACAGCATCGGTTTCTTCAGGAGCTTCTGCATCAGCAGGGGTCGCTTCTTCGGATGCACCAGGATCGGTATCTTCTTGAGGCGTTGTTTCGTCTGTGCCGGTTTCCGCAGGTGCGGTCGCAGAGTCAGCTTCGATCGCAGGAACTTCACCCTGATCCTGAGGCTTGGTCTGCTGGTTCTGATTGGCCTGATTGACCATCATATTGGCCATCATCATCTGCATCATTTGCTGCATCTGAGCGTCAGTCATCAGCTGTCTTTCCTGATTGGCTCTAGTCAATTCATCCAGAAGCGTCTGATTGGCTGCACGCTGATTTTCCTTCAATTTTCTTTCTTCCTCTTCAGCCTGATGGATCAAGCTTGTGAGCAAGGCTTTTTCCTGAGCGATTTCTTTGATGATTTCCTGCTCCGCCTTGTGTAAAGATTTGAAATACAGGGCTTCAACAAAGATGGCCAAACCGAGCATCACTTCTGCGATGGCAGTGACGCTTATTCCCAAAAACAGGATGCCTGAGGCCGGCGCCATCCATAACACGCCAAAGATCAGCAAGCTGATGAACGGTACCTTTGCCGGAGCTACATACTCACCTTTCTTGGCCGCTTTTTTCAAAACGGTCCAATGTTCGGCGCTTTTACTGAAAACCATGATGTTAAGGATCAACAGAAAAGCCAAGAGGACTGCGAAAGCAAGTAAGATGACGGTATACAGATTGCCCCACTGTGTCACGATCTCATCCGCTCTTGTGGCCAGATCTTCCAGCGTCCCTCTGACTTCTTCGGGAATGCTGTTCAGATTGTCCTGGATCAATTTGATCAACGTGGGCGCCAGAAAGGCGGCTAAAGCTGATGCGATGACGACCAAAAAACCGGGGATCGCGTAAATGATGCCAAAAACTTTTTCGCACGTCATGATCGGGCGGATCAAAATGATGTCTTGGCCTTTGGGGACGCCTTTGTTGGCTACGCATTTCCAAACGCCGACCGTGGCTACGATTCCGCAAATGGCGGGAATGGCAAGAAGGGCAATTGTTACGATCAGCGAGATGATCGAAGTATCATTGAAAAAAACGACTTCCTTAACTAAGCCGGCTATGCTGGCTATCGTGAACAAACTGATCAAAGCAGCGAAAATGATGAACAGAGGGCGTTGGAACGATCTGGCCATGATCTCCATCGGCTTCTTTTTGAGTTCGTTGTAGATTTCATATTGCTTTCTGACTGCTACCCGGTCTCCGCATTCCGGGCAAACAGTTGCCGTTCCTTGCAGTTCGGCTCCGCATTTTTCACAAAACATTGGCTTCTCCTTTTCAGATTGATGAACGATCTTTTTTTTATGGCTAGGGGTCAACAACCATTATACCATAGGTTCGTGAAAAATCACTCAAAAGCCGCAACAAAACATGACTTATTCTGCCTGACTGAACAAAAAAAGTTGAAAGAGGGCCCAAAAAAGCGTATAATGAGATTGAAAACGCGATGAGGTGTGCTGCGATGAAAGCAAGGAAATGGCTGTTGGATATCTTAAAGATCCTGTTCATATCCTGTTTTGCCAGTCTGCTCATCCCTTCTTTTTTGTTTGCCGGCGGGTGGGTCACGGAACAGTCCGGGAAATTGTTTTCGGGGAACTGGCTCGAGTTTTCTTTAGCGGCAGTATCCGGTCTGTTGCTCCTCCTCTGCGTTTTGGTGGTGAACCGCCGTTTGGGTTTTGGCCGCAGATACTATGATAACGGTTTTTTGATCGTTGAAAGGTATTTGTTTCTGGGAGTCCGCTGGAACCCTTTTCTCCATTTGCTTTTCGTGATCGTCAACTGCATGGTCGCATTTTATATCGGATTTCTGGTCGGCGGGGAAGCACCCAGTGTGATGTTAGGCGCGTCGGTTGGTCTGATCGCCAATTTGTTTTTTAGGTCAGAAGACAAATGCATGGTTCAGGGAGCCATGTCTGCGAGCCTCTGTATCGCGCATATGAACCCCCTCGCGGGTCTCGCGCATCTTTACGAAGAGCACAAGAAACATTTGAGTTTGAGACTGTTTCTTGTCGGTGTTCCGATTGTCGGTATCTCATACGGCCTTTCTTGGCTTGTGAGAAAACTGATCCCATACCATGTACTTCATGTTAGCGTGACAGAGCACCTGCCTTTTTCCTACTATCCGCTCCTTTTAGTGATCGTTGTGCTGTCTACTGTCATAGGTAAACTGTATTTAATTGCGCATCATTATATCAGACGCAGTGCGAAGATCATCAAATGGATGGATCTGATCACGCTGGGCTTCGGTATCGGATATATGGTTTTGAAGCGTTTTTGTCCGGTCTTGACGGGTAGCGGAGTCGAGTATATCGGAGGCCATTTCTTCGAACAGGCCTGGTGGATCGTGGCAGGTATACTGCTTTTCAGAACACTCAACACCGCTGTTTCCTACCGCGCATCGGTTTCAGGAGGCGTTGTTCTTCCGATTTTTGCACTGGGCAGCATCGTTGGTGATTTGGTAGTCTCTATTTTTGAAAATACAGGGCTCTTTCCTGAACTGGCAACGTTCATCCCGCTGTTCTGCATGATCGGCTTACTGACCACTTTTGCTGCGGCCTCTGATCTGTTCCTTGTATCTTTCGCGCTGGTTTTGAACACGGATGTGCAATATGCCGTTCTTCCGCTGGCCTTGACGCTGGGCGTGACGAAACTGCTGATGCTGGGTCTGAACAAGGTTATGTACAAGTTCAAGTTCTATGATACGGAAGAAGAAAACGAAGAGATCCTCTAGCAGGATCCAACAAAAAAACAGCCCCCGTTCATCTGGGGCTGTTTTTTAATCGGATTAAGCTTCTTTCTTGTAGCCGATGTTTCTATCCTTGGAAGGATCGAAGATGAAGTTGCAGATGGAAGCGACCAGATCGTAGATCCCGAAGGTGATGATACCAAGGAACAAATAAGCCAGAGTCCGTGCTCTGAAGCCTTCCGGTTTCAGACTGGTGAAGTTGATGATCAAGCATCCGATCCAGCCGAGGAAGAATGTGAGCAGGAAGCGCACGAGTTTGTTGTTGTCGTTCATGGGACGAACCTCCTTGAAAGTGGTGATTTGATTATATCATAGCGACTCCAATGCTGTCAAGAAAATGAATCCGAAAAAATGACTGCCCGGACAGCGAGATCATGTCGGGCAAAAATGGTTTACTTCCGTTCCAATCGAGTATTTTTGGAAAGAATCGTGCAAAGACCTTTCCGGGTGTGGTATAATACCATATATTTTAGACTAGGTATTAGTTATGATCAGATTTGCATGTGAAAAAGATATACCCGACATCCTGGAATTGCTGGAACAGATCCTGCATATCCATTATGTGGGGAGACCGGATCTGTTTAAAGGTGAAGGCGGGAAGTTCAATGATCAGGAATTGGCTCAGATCATGGCCAATCCCAAAACACCGATCTTCGTTTATGAAGAGAACGGGAAAGTGCTGGGGCATTGCTTCTGCGATGTAAAAATCACTTCGGAACAGAACAATTTGAAGGGACAGAAGGTTTTGTTCATCCATGATCTTTGCGTTCACGAGAATTGCCGGGGAAGGCGCATCGGACAGCAACTATTTGAAAGAGCGAAGTCTTTTGCAAAAGAGCAGGGTCTGGACCGAATCGAGTTGAATGTTTGGGAATTCAACAGCCGAGCCAAGGACTTTTATCAGAAAATGGGCATGCATCCTCAAAGAACGATACTGGAGCAGAAATTGGATTGACTTTTTCGAAAAGGAGGCATTTCGTGAAAACGTTACTCAAAAACGGATGGGTTTACGATATCCGAACAGATCGATTTGATAAACTGAATATTCTGTTTGACAAACGGATCCTGAAAATTTCGGCTTCCGATATCTCAGACCCGCACGAAAATGAGATTGACGCGGAGGGCCTCTTTGTCATGCCCGGACTTGTCGATGTCCACACGCACGGTTGTGCAGGCTCTGATTTCATCGGAGCATCTGCAGGCGGGCTCGAGCGAATGTCGCGGTTTTATCTGAACCACGGCGTGACGTCCGTCATGGCCACGCTGGCTTCAGCTGAGGTCGACACCTGGATCTCTTCGATCAATGCGATCCAAAGCACCAAAGCCCCGATTTGGAAGGGGATCCATCTGGAAGGGAGATATTTGAACCCTGCCAAAAGGGGAGCGCATGCAGAAGAACTGCTGGGGCCTCTGGATCCTGAAGAACTGCAAGGTATACTTCGCTCGGTGCACGGTGCCAGACATGTAACGGCCGCATTGGAACTGGATCCGGATCAGCAATTTCTGAAAGCCGCACTTGCCGAAGGCGCCACGGTCTCTTTGGGACACACGATGGCGGATTATCAGACGGCAGAGCAGGCATTCCGGAACGGCGCCAGCGCAGCCACTCACCTGTTCAATGCGATGCCTTCGATCCATCACCGGGCAGGCGGCGCAGTGGTCGCCGCACTGTTGAGCGATGCTTATTGCGAACTGATCGCTGACGGTTTGCATATCGCTCCCGAAGTGATCCGAATGGTGTACCGGCTCAAAGGCGACAAAACGGTCTTGATCACGGATTCCATGGAAGGCACCGGGTGTGCCGACGGGATCTATCAGATCGCAGGCGAAAAAGTTCTTCTTTCTCACGGTGAAGCCAGAACAGAGAACGGTGCATTGGCCGGCAGTACACTCACGCTGGACCGCGCCGTGTCCAATTTTATGGCGATGACGGGATGCTCATTCGGCAAGGCCTGGATGGCCGCCAGCTACGCACCGGCCCGGGAGATCGGGTTGGAGCAGGAAATCGGTTCGATCAAAGAAGGTCTGCTTGCGGATATAGATCTTGTGAGCGAATCGACACGGACATTTGAAATCATCAAGACATATCAGGAAGGAATCGAATCCGGCCTGATGAATGCGAGGTAGGATATATGGAAAAAAGAAATCATTTTTATATGACAACGGCGATCGCATATGCTTCCGGTAAACCACATATCGGGAACACATACGAAATCATCATGAGCGATGCGGTCGCAAGATACAGAAGAGCCCGTGGCTATGACGTGTTCCTTTGCACAGGAACCGATGAACATGGACAGAAAATCGAAAACAAGGCAGCCGAGGCCAAGGTCACTCCGCAAACTTTTGTGGATGGCGTCTCGGGCCAGATTCGCGCGATCTGGGACAAAATGAATGCCAGCTACGACTATTTCATCCGCACGACGGATCAAAACCATGTGGATGCAGTCCAGAAGATCTTTAAGCGCTTTTACGATCAGGGAGACATATACAAGGGTTACTACGAGGGTTGGTACTGCACGCCCGACGAGGCCTTTTATACCGATTCCCAGATCGTCGACGGCAAATGCCCGGATTGCGGCAGACCCGTTGTCAAAGCGCGGGAAGAAGCATATTTCTTTAAGATGAGCAAATATGCGGACCGCTTGATCGCCTATATCAACGATCATCCCGAGTTCATTGAACCGGAACTGCGCAAAAAGGAAATGATGAACAACTTCCTTTTGTCAGAAGAAGGATTGCAGGATTTGTGCGTGTCAAGGACGTCTTTTACATGGGGCATCCCTGTGACCTTTGATCCGAAGCATGTGACTTATGTCTGGCTGGATGCGCTGACCAACTACATCACGGCGATCGGATATGATCCGGATCAGCCCTATGAAAAGCAGTCCGCATTTTTCAAAGATCATTGGCCTGCAGATGTGCATATCATAGGAAAGGACATCCTGCGGTTCCATACCATTTACTGGCCGATTTTCCTGATGGCGCTGGATCTTCCTCTGCCCAAAAAAGTATTTGCCCATCCCTGGTTCAATTTCGGAACAGACAAGATGTCCAAGTCCAGAGGCAACGTCATCTATGCGGATGCGCTGGCCGAGCGGTTCGGCGTAGATGGTGTGAGATATTATGCACTTGCCGAGATGCCTTATGCTTCTGACGGTTCCGTCACCATTGAGAACGTAGTCAGACGGTACAATACCGATCTGGTCAACAATCTAGGCAACCTGGTCAAACGGACGCTGGATATGCAGAAAAAGTACTTCGACAAGGTGATCCAGACCCCGGATGCTTCCGAACCGATCGACAGGGAACTGGTCGATCTGTGTCTGGAGACAACGAATAGAGTCTGCGATGCGATGGATACGTATCATGTGTCCGACGCAGTCGCGTCCATCGTCACGCTTCTGAACAGGGCGAACAAATATATCGATGAAACGACCCCATGGGTCCTGGCAAAGGACGAAACCCTGAAGGGCAGGCTGGGCACGGTGCTTTATAACCTGCTCGCCGTCATCCACTGGGCGGCTGTTCTTTTGCATCCGTTCCTTCCCGAAACGGCAGATCGGATCCTGACCATGCTCAATGCGGAAAAGGCTTTGAAACAGAGTCAGGAGCATCAGAAAGAGCACGGATATATCCTGTACGGAGATTTCGTGTCGGATGAGTCTATGTTCAATTCGCTTCAGCCCGGGACACAGGTTAAGGACAGTGAAGTTCTGTTTGCCCGCGCAGATGAGGAAAAAGAACTGGCCGCCTTCGAGGAAGAGCGCAAGGCCTCGATGCAGGCGGAGACGCCCGCCGTTGAAAAACCGGAAGGCTGCGCCGTCATCGGGATCGACGACTTTATGAAGGTCGAATTGAGAACGGCCCAAGTGATCGATTGCCAGAAAGTGGAGAAGGCTAAAAAGCTTCTTTGCCTGCAGCTGGATCTGGGATATGAGAAGCGTCAGGTCGTTTCCGGCATCGCCAAGTTCTATCAGCCTGAAGATCTGATCGGAAAGAAACTGATCGTCGTGGCCAATCTGAAGCCTGCGACGCTTTGCGGAATCGAATCCAACGGTATGATTCTGGCCTCCGGAGAAGAGCAGGTCAGAGTGGTATTTCTCGCAGAGGATACGCCTCTCGGAGAGCGGGTCCGCTGATCATGAGAGTATCTGTCATCGGTTGCGGTCGATGGGGCACGCTGATATCCTGGTATCTCGATTCGATCGGACATGAAGTGGCGCTTTACGGACGGTCCGGATCTGCCCATATGCAAATACTGATCCAGACTCGAAAAAACGATGTGCTGGAACTGCCTGAATCAATCGGCCTGACCACGTCTTTGGATGAGGCTTTGAAAGCAAAAACTATCATTGTGGCGATCGGTTCCCAGTCTTTGAGACAGCTCTGTCAGGAATTGTGTGACCATGGCATGAAAAACAAAACGGTCGTACTGTGCATGAAGGGCCTGGAGAAGACGACAGGCAAACGCCTTTCGGTCGTTGTATCCGAGTGCCTGGACGCATCCAACAAGGTCGCAGTCTGGCTGGGGCCGGGGCACGTTCAGGATTTCTATGCCGGGATCCCCAGCTGCATGGTCATAGACAGTGAACATGACGATGTCAAAAAAGAACTGGTCGATGCGTTTTCAAGTAATCTGATCCGCTTCTATTACGGCAGAGATCTGATCGGAAACGAGATCGGGGCTGCCGCCAAGAATGTCATCGGGATCGGCGCAGGCATGCTGGACGGACTGGGTCTCTCGACCCTGAAAGGCCCGCTCATGTCCCGCGGAACCCGGGAAATCGCGCGTCTCATCAAATCCGAGGGCGGAAGCGAACTCTCCGCATATGGTCTTTGTCATCTGGGAGATTATCAGGCTACCATTTTTTCGCAATACAGTCACAACCGTCAATTCGGCGAATCCTTCATTAAAAAGGAGCCCTACGGTGAATTGGCGGAAGGCTATGAAACAGTGCAGGCACTGGTGCTTTTAGCTGAAAAGAACCATGTCGACTTGCCCATTTGCCAAGGGATTTACGAGATCCTCTATCACGGAGCAGACTGCATGTCCGTTCTGAGTCAACTGTTTACAAGGTCGTTGAAGGATGAATTCTGATCAATCATTATCCCGCGCCAAAGGGCTCTTTGACAGTCACGCTCATTATTATGATCCACGCTTTTCAAAAGAATATCCGGGCGGTGCGGATGCCATTTTGGCCGCTTTCCGCAATGGAGGGATCGAGGGCGTGATCAATATCGGGACCAATCTCAAAACGTCCGAAGCCTGTCTCGAGATGGCGGGCCGTTACGACTTCATGCATGCATCTGTCGGGATCCATCCCGAGGATTGCCATGGCATCCATATGCCTGTCGATGATGCGATCAGGACCATTGAAGACATGGCCGTTCACAACAGAGACAAAGTCGTGGCGATCGGAGAAATCGGGCTGGATTATTACAGAGACAGTTACGAGGGCGTCCCGCTGAACAAGACGCTGGAGAAGGAGTATTTCGATAAGCAATTGACGCTGTCCGAAAAACTCTCGCTTCCGGCTGTGGTCCACGACAGAGACGCGCACGGGGACTGTATGGACATGATCCTGTCCCATCCAAAAAGTTTCGGCGTTTTTCATTCATTCAGCGGCAGCCTGGAAATGGCCAGGGAATTGATCAAGAGAGGATGGTACATATCCTTCACGGGTGTGATCACCTTCAAAAACGCGGTCAAATTCGCAGGGATCATCCCGGCCATTCCGGAAGACAGACTGCTCGTCGAAACAGATTGCCCTTATCTGGCTCCTCACCCTTTCAGGGGAATGATCAATCATTCCGCTTTGATGGCGGAGACAGTGAAAAAAATGGCTGAGCTGCGCGGCACGTCATATGAGCATATGGCTCAGGTGACTTGTGAAAACGCAAAAAGGCTGTTTAAAATCCCATAAAAAAGAGAGGCTCTCCGGAGCCTCTTTTATGTTGGGGTGAGTCAGATGATCAGCATGCATGCGGAATGCAATTCCGTGTCTTCTT
>CADBRS010000041.1 GCA_902797125.1 uncultured Ruminococcus sp. | reverse complement strand
GTTTTCCCGGTGTAATAGTCCGTGAGTTCTTGAATGACGATATCCACCATGTCGACTGCCAGGCCTATATAATCGCCTTCCTCAGCATTTCTGAGCTGGATCCATTCGCGACCGTGAGAATGCAGTCCCAGGTCGATCGATATTTCGTTGTTGTCGATGATCTCCGTCAGCAAAGCCCGGAGTTCGGCATATACGGCCAGTTTGTCTTCGAGCGTCGTCATGGTCTGTGTTTCCGCGGACTGCGCGGACGCGGACACCGCGAGTGACGGTAACATGGTGAACACCATGCACAGAGCAAGCAATATGGTTACTATAGACTTGATTCTCATTGAACTACCTCTTATGAGTTGCTTTTTGGCTGAAACCAGCATTTGTTGTTGCCCGTCCCGCGTATCAACAGAGATGGTGACATTTTTCTACGAAAGGAATGACTGTGGTGTCTTTTCCGCTTGAGGAAAGTCTGGCTCGCAATTCTTCAGAAAGGGAAGACTTGGCGCTTGAATCGCCATGAACGAGAAAGATCGTTTTTGCGTCGATCGACGCATAATAATCCAAAAGAGCATCTCTTTGCATATGACTCGAAAAAGAATGAAGGTCTATGATTTTGCAGTTTTTTTTGTATTTTTTTCCCTCGATGACCAGTTCCTTGACAGCGGGATCCTTCACTTTTTCGGCAAGCGAGCCTTCCGGACTGTAGCCGCAGAACAGGATCGTGCTTAACGGATCGCGGATAACGGACTTGCACCAGTTGTTTGCAGGTCCGAAATTGAGCATGCCGGACGATGCCAGAACGACGGCGGGACCGTCCAGAACCGTTCTGCTGATGTAGGGTTCGAAATAGACCATGTTGTTCCAGGCGCAGACTGTACGGAACATATGGAGATCATCTTTTTTTAAAGTATCCAGATAATCCATGCAGATCTGTTCACCCAGGGACGTGTCCAGGATCACGGGGATCCTGAACTGAGGATCGTTTGAAAAAATGTGGAAAAGGACTGTCATCAATTCCTGCGCCCGGCTGTTGGCAAAAACGGGGATCAGGACGGTCCCTTTCTTCTCCAGACAAGTCTCCCGGATCACGTTTTCCAGTTGTCTGATCTCTTTGTTCCGGAGTTCTTCCGTTGCGTTTTCGTAAGTGTCACCGTAAGTGGATTCACCGATCACGATATCTGCCGAATCGACTTTTTCGAAAGGCTGGACGTAATATTTCTTGACAAAAGTGTTTCCCAAATCGGACGTATACAAGATTTTCTTTTTCAGATCGCCGTCCTGGATGAACAGGACCAGCTGGGCTGAATTCAGGATATGACCTGCCGGGACGAACATGAAAGAAACGCAATCGTCCAAACGGTGCAATACGTTGAAATCGTATTCTTCCAACCGACGCATCGTCCGGTCAACGTTTTCATCATTGTAGTATGGCTGCAATTTTTTGTGATTCTTGCGTGATATCTTTTTTGCGTCGAATCTGGTGATCTTTGAGCAGTCGTATAGCAGGGAACTCAATACGTATGCGCTGCCCTTAGGCATGATCAGAGGAGCTGAGCAGCGGTTCTTATACAGAACAGGGAGCCTCCCGATATGATCGACGTGCGTATGATTGCAAAACACGTAGTCGATCTCTGCCGGATTGAAAGGCAGAGGTTCTGAATTGATCATGAAGTCGCTGACGGGATTTGTCGATTGATACAGCCCGCATTCCAGCAGGATCTTTCTGGATGAGGTCTCGATCAAAATGCATGACCCCGTGACTTCCGTGGCGTTTTTGCCGTAGAAATAAATATCGATATGAGGATGGTTGTCCATTTTTAAATTGTCTCCTTATATGTTCGTGAAAAAGTCTGGATCAGGATTTTTTCGCAGACGTCCGGAGTCGACGCAAACGTTCCCTGAACCATGATATCGGATCCTCCGCCCTTGCCGTGGAGTTCTTTCAGGATATCCGGCAGCATGGATTTGAGGCCTCCCTGAGGAGAACCGATGATGAAAGCATATGATCCGTCCGCGGTCTGACATAAGCCGCAAGACGGTTTACCGGATTTTTCGACCAGACGGTTGACGGATGAGCGAAGCGTGTTCATCTCGCAAAAGGGAAGAACGAGGCAGAGGACGGGCAAGTCTCCGCCTTTGTTCAGCAGCTCGTTCGAGAGCAGTTCCGCAACGGTTTGCCGAAGGATATTGTTTTCCTGTTTCAGTTCCGTTTCAGACTGCAGATGGAGCTGAACGGCCTCGGCGATCTTGTCTTGCGGAGCAGACAGCAGTCCGGATACGGCATAGGCATTCTCGTACCGCAGCCTGTAGTCTTCCAGCGCGGCGCGGCCGGCCACCATGAAGACCCGGACGCCGCCTTTATAGTGCTGAAAATCCAGGATCTTGATGATCCCGATCTCTCCGGTTTTGTTGACATGAGGGGCGCAGCAGGCGCAAACGT
>CADBRS010000040.1 GCA_902797125.1 uncultured Ruminococcus sp. | reverse complement strand
GAGGTGAAAATGATCGAGTCCGCATTCGCCCCGATGAGGGAGGCGACGGAGGCTCGAGCCGTTTCCAGCTTGTCTCTTGCAGCCCGTCCTTCAGTGTGAACAGCGCTCGGATTGGATCCGTAATCTCTTTCGAATTGTTGATAATCGGAAATTATTTCCGGATTTATGAAAGTGCCGGATGCATGATCCAGATAGAGCCGCTTTTCCATGATTCGGATCCTCCCTGTGAGATTTTTGGAGCCTTTGTATTCCGCTCCTATTATACCATTTTTTGAGCCCGTCTCACCATTTCTTCTTCCAAGTCATTGACATTTCAAACACTCTTTTGCTATAACCATATTGTCAAGATCAGGAGGCGTTTTGAGATGCGAAATTATCCGGTTTTCCAAATCAGCGAAAAAGGTGAAAAGAAACTGAGGGAGGGACACGTCTGGGCTTTTGACGAGGAGCTGACCCTCCGTTCGGGCAACCCCCGGGACGGAGAGATCGTAGATATCTTTTCTCAAAAAGACAAATACGTGGGCAGCGGCTTTTTTAACAGCTCCAGCAAGATCCGCATCCGCGTCATATCCAAGTCGACGAACGACCGGTTCGACGAATCCTTCTGGAGAAGGAGACTGTCCTGGGCGATCCGCTACCGCTGGGACGTCATGGGTGAAACCGATTTTCGCTGCTGCCGATTGATCTTCGGTGAAGCAGACCAGTTCCCCGGACTCACGGTCGACCGGTTCGAAAATATTTTGGTCTTCCAGATCCTGTCCCTGGGCATGGAATTGTTGAAAAACGAACTGGTTTCATGGATCCTCGATATTTTGCGTCAGGAATACGGCGTGTCGATCGACGCTGTCTACGAGCGCAGCGACGTGGCCGTCCGAGAACACGAAGGACTCTCTCAGACCACGGGCTATCTGTACCAAGCCGAAGGTTTTTCAGATGATTTGGGCATCACGCAGATCACCGAGAACGGCATCCGCTATTCCGTCGACTACATCCGGGGACAGAAAACGGGATTCTTCCTGGATCAAAAATACAACCGGGCTGCCGTGGCCAAACTCTGCCGGGGCAAGAAAGTGCTGGATTGCTGCACCCATACCGGATCTTTCGCTTTAAACGCCGCCCGAGCGGGAGCTTTATCCGTGACCGCGCTGGACGTTTCAGGAGAAGCTTTGGACATGGTACGGAAAAATGCCGAACTCAACGGATTGTCCGATCGGATCGAAACCGTGAAAGCCGATCTCTTCGATTATCTGGAAACCTTGCAAAACGCTCGGACAAAGCCTTATGACGTCATCATCCTGGATCCGCCCGCATTCACAAAAAGCCGGGACACTTTGAAAAATGCCATAAAGGGATATGGTGAGATCAACGAGCGGGCCATGCGCATCCTGCCCAGAGGCGGCTATCTGGCCACCTGTTCCTGTTCCCATTTCATGACCGAAACTTATTTCAAACAAATGCTCCACGGCGCTGCTGAGCGCGCCCAGGTCTCGCTCCGGCAGATTGAAGCCCGCAGGCAGAGCCCGGACCATCCCATCCTTTGGAACGTCCCTGAAACCGATTATCTGAAATTCTTCATTTTCCAAATCATTTGATTTTTCTATATGAATGCATCAGGCGTGACCATGACAGTCACGCCCGTTTTTTTGCTAAAAAGATGATGTGAAAAATCCAAAGGCTGTTATCTCCCTCAACACAGCAGAATCTGCCCATCTTTCATGGGAAATTCGGCCAAAGGTTCATTTTCGGTGTTTTGAAAGGTATTTGTTCGGTGTTTTGAAAAACCAATTGTAAATTCAACAGACAAAAGGGAGGCACTTCCTAGCGAAATGCCTCCCTCAAAGCACAGTATTCAATCAGTCATCATTGGATCAGACAACACCGTGTGCGAGCATGGCGTTGGCCACTTTCAAGAAGCCCGCAATGTTGGCGCCTGCAACCAGATTGCCTTCCATGCCGTATTCTTTGGCGGCCTGGGAAGCATTCTTGTAAATGTTGACCATGATGTCATGCAGCTTGCCGTCGACCTCTTCGAAGGTCCAGCTGTAGCGCATGGAGTTCTGGCTCATCTCCAGGGCAGACGTTGCAACGCCGCCGGCATTGGAAGCTTTTGCAGGAGCGAACAGGATGCCCGCAGACTGGAAGACGTGGATGGCTTCCGGAGTAGACGGCATGTTGGCGCCTTCGGCAACGGCTTTGACACCGTTCTTAACCAGAGCTTTGGCACTCTCTTCGTTGATCTCGTTCTGTGTCGCGCAAGGCAGAGCCACGTCGCAAGGAATCGTCCAGATGCCCGAGCAGCCTTCATGATATTCAGCCTTCGGATGATCCTGAATATATTCCTTGATACGGCCGCGGCGGACTTCCTTGATCTGCTTCACAGCAGCCAGGTCGATGCCGTTCGCATCATACACATAACCGTTGGAGTCGGACATAGCTACGACTTTTGCGCCCAGCTGAGTGGCTTTCTGGTTGGCATAAATGGCCACGTTGCCAGAACCCGAGATGACCACCGTCTTGCCTTTGAAGGAATCCCCGTGGTCTTTCAGCATAGCGTCCGTGAAATAGCACAGACCGTAGCCGGTCGCCTCAGTGCGGGCCAAAGAACCGCCGTACGGAATGCCTTTGCCGGTCAGGACGCCGGTGAATTCGTTGCGCAGTCTCTTGTACTGGCCGAACAGGTAACCGATCTCACGTCCGCCGACACCGATATCACCGGCAGGAACGTCTGTATCCGCGCCGATGTGTTTGGAAAGCTCTGTCATAAAACTCTGGCAGAAACGCATGACTTCCGCGTCGGACTTGCCTTTGGGATCGAAGTCAGAACCGCCCTTGCCGCCGCCGATCGGCAAACCGGTCAGGGAATTCTTGAAGATCTGTTCGAAGCCCAGGAACTTGATGATGCCTTCGTAAACGGAAGGATGGAAACGCAGACCGCCCTTGTATGGACCGATCGCGCTGTTGAACTGGATACGGAAACCGCGGTTGACCTGGACTTTGCCCTGGTCGTCCACCCACGGAACGCGGAACTTGATGATCCTTTCAGGCTCGACGATCTCGTCGATCACGCCTTTTTCCATATATTCCGGATGCTTTTCGATCACGGGTTCCAACGATTCAAGCACTTCTGTCACAGCCTGAATGAATTCCGGTTCACCCGGATTTCTTTTTTTCACCTGTTCCAAAACGCCGTTCAAATATGCATTTTTCATAGTGGGCCTCCCCCAAAAAATCTGTTTCGTATTGTAGCATAACGCAAAAAGCGTGTCAATTATTTTGACCAAAAAATACACGGATTATTCATAAAAAGCATGAAAACGTGTATTTATTCATTAAAAGCGGGTGGTTTTGGCAAAACTTATACATTGCTTTGTCAAAATGCGCTCATTCCAGTTCGAACGCGCCGGTATAGAGCTGATAGTATACGCCCTTCTGCGCGATCAAGGCTTCGTGGTTGCCGCGCTCGATGATCCGGCCGTGTTCGAGCACCATGATGACGTCCGCGTTCTGGACCGTTGAAAGCCTGTGCGCGATGACAAATACGGTCCGGCCGTGCATCAAAGAATCCATGCCCTTCTGCACGATGGCTTCGGTATGGGTGTCGATCGAGGAAGTCGCCTCGTCCATGATCATGACGGGCGGGTCCGCGACTGCGGCTCGAGCGATGGCGATCAGCTGGCGCTGCCCCTGAGACAGATTCGCGCCGTTGTTGGTCAAAACGGTCTCATAGCCTTCGGGAAGCCGGGTGATGAACGTGTCTGCACCGGACAGCTTGGCAGCCGCGATACATTCGTCGTCCGTGGCATCCAGGCGTCCGTAACGGATATTGTCCATCACGGTGCCCGTGAACAGGTTGGTATCCTGCAAGATCATGCCGATAGACTGGCGAAGCGAAGACTTTTTGATCTTGTTGATATTGATCCCGTCGTAGCGGATCTTGCCGTCCGCAATGTCGTAGAAACGGTTGATCAGATTGGTGATCGTGGTCTTGCCCGCGCCTGTCGCGCCGACGAAAGCCACTTTCTGGCCGGGTTCGGCGTAAACGGACACATTGTGAAGGATCACTTTGTCCGGTTCGTAGGCAAAATCCACGTCCACCAATCGGACGTCTCCCTGTAACTTGGTATAGGTCACGGTTCCGTCAGCCTTGTGCGGATGTTTCCAGGCCCACGTGCCCGTTTTGTGATCGGCCTCAACAACCGAACCGTCAGGCAAGATCTCCGCGTTGACCAGTTCCACATAACCCTCGTCGACCTCAGGCTCGAGATCCATCAAGGAGAAGACGCGCTCGGCTCCGGCCATAGCCATGACGACCGAATTGAACTGATTTGAAAGTTGTCCTACGTTTCCTGTGAACTGTTTGGTCATATTTAGGAAAGGAATGAAGACCGAGATGTCGAACGCGCAGCCGGACAGGCTGACGTTGGGCACCTGGAACAGCAGGAGCAATCCGCCCAAAATCGCCATGATCACGTAAAGGATATTGCCCAGATTGTTCATGATGGGCATGAGCATATTGGCGAACCGGTGAGCCAATCTCGTATCTTCGTAAAGTTGCTGATTGACTTTTTCGAAATCTTCCTCGCCCTTGGCTTCGTGATTGAACACTTTGATGACTTTCTGTCCGGCCATCATTTCCTGGATGAAGCCTTCCGTCTGACCCATAGAGATCTGGGCCTTGCGGAAATAGCGGGAGGAATTGCCCGCATATCTTCTCACGACAAAGACCATGATAACGACGCCGAAGACGATCGCCAAAGTCATCCACAAGCTGTAATACAGCATGATCATGAATACCGTGACAACGATCGCGCAGGACTGAATGATCTGAGGCAGGGACTGCGACACGAACTGACGCAACGTGTCGATATCGTTGGTATAAAAACTCATGATATCGCCGTGCTTGTGGGTATCGAAATAGCGGATGGGCAGATTCTGCATGCCGTTGAACATGCGGTTGCGCATCTTATAAAGGAACCCTTGCGTGATATAAGCCATCAATTGCGTAAAGACTGTAGACGAAATGATGGAGATCAGATAGAAAGTCGCCAATAGTCCCACGTTCTGGAAGACCTGGACTTTGGCTTCTTCCCACGACCCGTCCTGCCAGAATTCCTTGATGATCGCGATGACTTTCTGCAGAAAAACTGCCGGGATAGCACTGACAACTGCCGTAAAGAGGATACAGAACGTCACGAAAGGCATCAGAACGGGATAGAACCCGTAGAGGACTTTGAGCAGCCGGCCCAGCGTCTTGAACCGGATTCCTCCGCGTGGGGTCTGGTTTGGAGTCGGTTTAGACATTGTCCTCACCTCCCTCCGCCCGGGTATTCTGGGTCTGAGACTCATAGATCTCCCGGTACGTGCCGCCTTCGGCCATTAACTGTTCGTGGGTACCCATCGTTTCGATCTGGCCGTTGTCCATCATGACGATCAGATCCGCATCCATCACGGATGCCACGCGCTGCGCGATGATGATCTTGGTGGTCTCGGGCATATAAGTGGCGAG
>CADBRS010000039.1 GCA_902797125.1 uncultured Ruminococcus sp. | reverse complement strand
GAACCGGGATGCCTTCGAACAGGTACTGATCGACCTTGATATTCCCCAGCCCAAAGGAAAGGCCGTGACCAGCATCGAAGCCGGCGTGAAGGCGGCGGAAGAGATCGGATATCCCGTGCTGGTGCGTCCCAGCTTCGTACTGGGCGGCCGGGCCATGGAGATCGTGGCAGACGAGAAAATGCTTCGCCGCTATCTGAAAACGGCTGTCGAAGTGGATGAAGACAAACCGGTCCTGGTCGATCATTATATCGAAGGACGCGAAGTGGAAGTCGACGCCATCTGCGACGGCTGCGACGTTTTCGTCCCGGGCATCATGGAACTGGTCGAACGGACCGGCATCCATTCCGGCGACTCGATCAGCGTTTATCCCACGGTCAGCGTTTCGGACAAGGTCAAGGGCATCATCCTGCAATACGCCAAAAAGTTGGGACTCGGTATCGGGATCGTCGGCCTCTACAATATCCAGTTCATCGTGGACAAAGAGGACCGCGTATACATCATCGAAGTCAATCCCCGTTCCTCCCGGACCGTTCCGTTCCTCTCCAAATCCACCGGCTATTCGCTTGCAGATATCGCAACGGAAGTCATTCTGGGCAAATCGCTCAAGGAACAGGGCATTTTCGGGATCTATCCCGAAGAGAAGAAACGCTACTACGTCAAAGTGCCGGTCTTCTCCTTCAATAAGATCAAGGGACTGGACGCCTATCTGTCTCCTGAAATGAAATCCACGGGTGAAGCCATCGGTTATGACGATAAACTCCACCGTGCCATGTACAAAGCCATGATCGCATCGGGCATGCACCTCCAGAATTACGGAACGGTGCTGGCTACCATCGCAGACGACGACAAGGAAGAGGCACTGCCTCTGATCCGCAGGTTCTATGACATGGGCTTCAACATCGAGGCGACGGCCGGTACGGCGAGATTTTTGAAAGAACACGGGATCAGGACTCGGGTCAGGGGAAAGATCTCCGAAGGCAGCGACGAGATCCTCGAGTCGATCAGGGCAGGGTACGTCAGCTACGTTATCAACACCAGAGCGATCCGGTCCGGCGTCCATTCGGATGACGGAACGGCGATCCGCAGATGCGCGACGGAGAACAACGTGACCATGTTCACGTCTTTGGATACGGTCCGCGTGCTTCTCGACGTTCTGGAAGAAACGGTCATCACGATCTCAACGATCGACGCGCGATAAACCATGGAACAAGTCAGATTTGAAATCATCAAAAACGAAAGACTGACCGAAAGCGTCTTCGAAATGAAACTCCAGGGCTCCATGCAGGATCTGCCCGAACCGGGTCAGTTCGTCAATATCGCGCTGGACGGTCATTTCCTGAGAAGACCGATCTCGGTCTGTCATGCCGAACCTGGTCTCCTGACGCTCATCTATAAAGTCGTGGGCTCCGGGACCGAACAGATGGCCTCCTTTACCCGGGGGCAGCAACTGGACGTTCTGTGCGGTCTCGGACACGGGTATGATCTGAGCAAAGCTGCGGACCGTCCGCTTCTGATCGGAGGCGGCGTCGGTGTCCCGCCCTTGTACTACCTCTGCGAGAAATTGCTTGAGGCGGGTAAGGACGTCACGGTTATTCTAGGTTTTAACAGCAAATCGGAAATATTTTACGAAAAAGAATTCAAGGCGCTCGGAGCGCAAGTGCTCGTCACTACTGTGGACGGCTCGTACGGCATCCGCGGATTCGTGACAGACGCCATGAAAGATCTGGACTATTCTTTCTTCTACACCTGCGGGCCTATGCCTATGCTGAAGGCGGTCTACCGCTGCACAAACACTTCGGGTGAATTCAGTTTTGAAGAGAGGATGGGATGCGGTTTCGGAGCCTGCATGGGTTGTTCCTGCAAAACGGTGTCCGGAACGAAGAGGATCTGCAGAGAAGGTCCCGTTCTTACCAAGGAGGAGATCATATGGCAGACACAAGAGTGAGTCTTTGCGGGATCGAACTGGACAACCCGGTCATTCCTGCCAGCGGAACATTCGGCTTCGGTTATGAGTTCTCCGAATGGTATGATATCAATATTTTGGGTTCTATCTCATTAAAAGGTACTACGAAGGATCCACGTTTCGGCAACCCGACGCCCCGCATCGCGGAATGCGCCTCGGGCATGCTCAATGCGGTGGGGCTGCAGAATCCTGGCGTGGATAAAGTCATTTCGGAAGAGATCCCCAAATTGCAAAAATGCTACCGGAAAGGCGTCATGGCAAACATTTCAGGCTTTTCGGTCGAGGAATACGTCGATGTTTCAAAAAAATTCGACGCCGTTCCGTGCGTCTCCTTTCTGGAGATCAATATTTCCTGTCCCAACGTACACGGGGGAGGAATGAGTTTCGGTACGTCTCCTGAGTCCGCCTATGCGGTGACCAAAGCCGTCAAGGCCGTGACGCATAAACCGGTGATCGTCAAGCTGTCTCCGAACGTCACGAGCATCACGGATATGGCGAAAGCCTGTGAGCAGGGAGGGGCGGACGGAATCAGCCTGATCAATACTTTTCTGGGCATGCGGATCGATCTGCGTACCCGACGGCCGGTTTTGAAAAACAATACGGGCGGACTGTCCGGGCCCTGCATCTTTCCGCTTGCCCTGCGCATGGTCTGCGACGTGAGCCGCTCGGTCCGGATCCCGGTCGTGGGCATGGGAGGCATCATGACTGCCGAAGACGTTCTGGAAATGATGATGGCCGGTGCGACGGCTGTCGAGGTCGGCGCAGCCAATCTGACCGATCCCTGCGCCTGCAAAAAGATCATCGAAGATCTGCCCGAGGCCATGGACAAATACGGGATCGGCAGCTTAAGCGAATTATCGAGAGGTTTTTCATTATGGGAAAAGACGTGATCGTTGCCTGCGACTTTGAAAGCGCTGAAAAAACAGTTGCATTTCTCTCACTCTTCAAGGGCAGAAAACCGTTTGTCAAGATCGGGATGGAACTGTTCTATGCGGAAGGACCGTCCATCGTCCGCGAGATCAAGGCCCGCGGACACAGGATCTTTCTGGATCTGAAACTGCACGACATCCCGAACACGGTCAAAAAAGCCATGATGGTGCTCAGAAATCTGGACGTGGACATGTGCAACGTCCACGCAGGCGGAGGATCTGCCATGATGCGTGGCGCACTGGAAGGTCTGACCCGTCCCGACGGGACACGTCCTTTGCTGATCGCCGTGACTCAGCTGACATCCACGGACCAGGAAACACTTGAAAACGACCTGCTGATCAAAATGCCGATGGCGGACGTCGTGTCCCATTATGCCCGGAAGGCTAAAGAGGCAGGACTGGACGGCGTGGTCTGCTCGCCCTTGGAGGCGAAAGACGTGCACGGAAACTGCGGATCCTCCTTCCTGACCGTGACGCCGGGCGTCCGTTTCGCGGACGGTTCCGCAGGCGACCAGAAGAGGATCATGACTCCTGCAGACGCTAAAAAAGCAGGCTCTGATTATATCGTTGTGGGGCGTCCGATCACCGCCGCGGCTGATCCCGTAGCGGCATATGAACGCTGCGTCAACGACTTTGTGGATTGAAAGGAATCGATATACCATGTCGGATTTGAATATTTTGAAAGAACAGATCGCAAAAGATCTTCTGTCAATCAAGGCTGTTTTCTTCAGGCCTGACGAGCCCTTCACATGGGCCAGCGGTATCAAGAGCCCCGTCTACTGCGATAACCGCCTGACCCTGACCGCCCCCGCTGTAAGGACACATGTGGAAGAAGGGCTGGCTGAAGTGATCCGGACCTGTTATCCCGATGCCGAAGTCCTGATGGGTACGTCGACGGCAGGCATCGCCCACGCAGCGATCACGGGACATCTGCTCGGCTTGCCGATGGGTTACGTCCGTTCGGGCGCCAAAGACCACGGCAGACAGAACCAGATCGAAGGCCGGCTGGACAAAGGTCAGAAAGTCGTTGTCGTAGAGGACCTGATCTCGACCGGCGGCAGCGTTTTGGAAGTAGTGCAGGTGCTGAGAGAGGCCGGGGCACAGGTTTTGGGGATCGCGTCCATCTTCACATACGGGATGCAAAAAGGCCTGGAAAGACTGGCGGCAGCTGACGTCCGAAACGTGTCGCTGACCGATTTCGATACGATCGCACGGGTGGCAGGAGAGACCGGATACATCCGCGAAAAAGACGTGGACCGTCTGATCAGATTCAGAAACAACCCCTCAGACGAATCCTGGATGGAGGGCATATCATGAGAAGCGTGCTGGATATCAATGATTTGACAGTCGATGAGATCGACGGACTGATCGCAGTTGCCGAGGACATCATGTCGGATCCGGACAAATATGCGCATGCCTGCGACAGGAAAAAGCTGGCCACATTGTTCTTCGAGCCTTCCACAAGGACCCGGCTCAGTTTCGAAGCGGCCATGTATGAACTCGGAGGGCATGTCCTTTCCATGTCCGACGCCGCTTCCTCTTCCGCTTCCAAGGGCGAGAGCGTGGCGGATACCGCAGCTGTCGTGTCGAGTTATGCGGACATCATCGCGATGCGGCATCCGAAAGAAGGGGCTCCCAGAGTCGCTTCCATGCACGCAACGGTTCCCGTGATCAATGCGGGGGACGGTGGACACAATCATCCGACCCAAACGCTGGCGGATCTTCTAACCATCCATAAAGAAAAAGGCCGCCTGGGCGGTCTGACCATCGGTTTTTGCGGGGATCTGAAGTTCGGCAGAACAGTGCACAGCCTGATCAACGCCATGTCCCGCTATCCGGACGTCCGCGTCATCCTGATCTCTCCGGAGGAACTCAAACTTCCGGGATATGTGAAGAAAGAAGTGCTCAACAAAAACAAAATCCCCTATGTTGAAACGAAAGACCTTCTTGAATTCATGCCCGAACTGGATATCCTTTATATGACCAGGGTACAGCGGGAGCGCTTCTTCAACGAGGAAGATTATCTGAGATTGAAAGACAGTTATATCTTGACGCCGGACAAACTGAAGACGGCCAAAAACGATTTGTCCATTCTTCATCCGCTGCCCAGGGTCAACGAGATCTCGGTCGCGATCGACAAAGATCCGAGAGCCTGCTACTTCAAGCAGGTGCTGTACGGAAAATACATGCGCATGGCGCTTATCCTGAAACTATTGGGGGTGGACGTATGAACATTGATTCGATTCGAAACGGGATCGTGATAGATCATATCACCGCGGGGAAGGGCATGAAATTATACAGGCTGCTGCAGCTCGACAGCCTGGACTGCCCGGTCGCGATCGTGACGAATGCGCAAAGCAGGAAACTGACCCGCAAGGACATCATCAAAATTGACGCATCGATCAAAATCAATCTGGATCTTGTCGGTTATGTGGATCCGGGTGTGACGATCAATATCATCGAGAACGGCGAACTGGTCGAAAAGAAAAGAATGGAATTGCCGGAAAAACTGGTGGGAGTCATTCGCTGCCGCAATCCACGGTGTATCACTTCGACTGAACAGGAACTGCCTCAGATCTTCAATCTGACGGACAGAGAAAACCGCGTTTACAGATGTCTTTACTGCGAAAGCAGAGCAAAGGAAGAGGATCTGTGATCCCAAACAGACAAGAGCAGCCCGGTCGGGCTGCTCTTGTGTCTTCAGGAAAAATCGATGTATTGGATTATTTTACTCGAACTGGATTGTGCTTGCCCATGTTTGAATCTGTGACGCATAAGTTTCCACCTTCTCGGCACGCAGACCAAATTGAACCATCCAGAAGGCATCTTCGGATTTGAGAATATAGGCAAAATAGTGGATGGTACCACTGTCTGTGAGAGATTCATATTCGAAATAGATCATCCCACCGGGCGTTTTTTTCACGGTCGAGGAAAGGCCGTAATAACTGATCGCAGCTTCTGCATACTGTTGTTCGGTTATGTCCTCTAGACCTTCGACAGAAGAATACAGTTCTTTG
>CADBRS010000038.1 GCA_902797125.1 uncultured Ruminococcus sp. | reverse complement strand
TGCAGGCAAATCAGACCGATCTTGAAATCGTCCGGGATGGTCCCGTTGACTTTCTGCTCCTCGATGCCTTCGAAAGCAGGAAGGACGATTTCCTTCTTGTCAGCTGCGTTGTCGCCGCATCCGGCCAGGCAGACGCCCAGCATGATGACGCACAGAATGAGCGAAACGACGCTAATCAGTGTTTTTTTCATAGGTTTTATCCTCCAAAAAAAGATACGAAAGTTATGTCAACCGCCGTCCGAAGGACAGGGGAAACATACAAAAACAAAAAATCGGTTTTGCGAGAAAACCGAACGAAAACGAAACACAAAGAGAAAATTCCTTGTGCATATCTTTTTTGTCCAATAGTCGCGCATCAGGCAGCGTGGTAGAAACATTCGGGCCATGTATCCGAACATATATTGGCTATATTCATGTGCCAGTCGTGAAACAAACGGGATCGCTCCCGGGCACGTTCTAATTATACAATATGTATAATTCAAAAGCAATAGAGAAACTGACAAAAAAAGAAAATTTTCTCTCTTTTTTTGCCAGTATTTTTTCTTCTGTGTTTGTGCCTGCTCCGGCTCATTTATCCTCGGCCCAGAAGACGTCTGTATCCGAGGTGATCGGGGTCGAGAAATCGAAATCCCAATGCCCCGTAAATGTTGGAGACAGTCTGGGTTTCTGGACCCTTTCCCCGTTTTTCACGCGGGTCGAAACGAAGACTTCGTTTTTGTGGTCATAGAAAGTGACCTGAAAAGATTTGTTCTTGTCCGCCGCGACGCGGAGCAGTTCGGTATCCGTGACGGGCAGTTTGTCCCCTTCGCGGATCCGTTCCCTCAGATAGCTGATGGCCTCGTCCGAAAATTCCATGAGGACCGCGTCCTCGACATCCCCCGCCGTCCAACTTCCGTCTTCTGCCCCGTGCACGGGCAGCGCCTTGAGAGATTCTTTCAGTGTGGCGTCTCCCGCGGAGAGTTGTCCCGAGACCAGCGTCGTCCGGACGGTGGAGACCGTGCCGATTTGAATCAGGGAAATCCCGAAGAACCCGCTGCCGGCCACGTCCAAAGCCGGGTCGACTGAGACGGTATATTCATTTTCTGCCTTCAGATCGGTCAGGACCGACCCGGATAACAGACGGAAGACGGTCTTTGTCTCATCGCCTTCCTTGATTCGTTCGTACTTGATCTCGCTCTCCGGTTCGAGCAAAAGGATGCTCTGCCCGACCTGGATGCGGGCACAGCTGGACGCATCCGTCGAGACCGTATCTCCGGGTTTGATCTTTTGCCCCTCGCTGAGGAACGCATTTTCGGACCCGCGCGTGACCGACACGATGCCCTTGGTGGTCGTCACGGTCAAGGCTCCGGCTTCCCGGTTCGTCGAGATGATCGCGATGAGCGCGATGATCAATACGGCCGCGACAAGGATCACGCAGGGGACGATCCATTTCATTTGTTTTTTCATACGCTGCTTCACTCGAAAACAAAACCTTTCACGGGATCCATCGAAGCGATCCGGGCCAGCGATTCTACCCGGATACCGCGGGAACGGATCAAATCTCCGCCCCCCTGATAGACTTTCTCGATCAGGATGCCGGCCCCGACCACGGTCGCACCGGACTGGGAGACGATATCCGAAAGCGCCATCAGCGCGCTCCCTTTGGCCAGAAAGTCGTCGATGATCAAAACCCGGTCGGAAGGACTCAGATAGTTTTTGGATACGATGGCGTTATAGTCGTTATTGTGGGTGAAGGAATGGACAGGGCTTGCATAGACTTCGTTATTGCCCATGTTGGACGTCCGGCTCTTTTTGGCGAAGACCAAGGGACACCCGAACTGTTCGGCGGTCAGGCAGGCCACGGCGATGCCGGACGCCTCGATCGTCAATACCTTGTTCACATTGTCTTTTTCGAACAGTTTGTAGAATTCCCGGGACAGCTTGACCATCAGATCCACGTCGATCTGGTGGTTGAGAAAATTGTCCACCTTCAAAATATCGCCTTCAAAAATGCGGCCGTCTTTGGCGATCCGCTCTTCCAACAGTTTCACGGTTTTGTCCTCCGGATCAAAATACTTTTTCATTATACAACCCGCGTCCGATTTTTACAACATCCTTTTCGCACTTTTGCTGTCAACTAATTCGGCATTTTTGCTTGACAGCGGTCCTCTTTTGGGGTAAGATAGCACCGATCACAAAGGAGTTTCACCATGTCCGAAATCAAGAGCGAAGTTTTGAAGATCCTGACAACTGCAGACGGCCCCGTGTCCGGAGAAAAACTCTCCGGATCTTTGCACGTATCCCGGACGGCCATATGGGACGCGATCCGGAAATTGCGGAGCGAAGGCTATGCCATCGAGGGGACCCGGGGCTACGGGTATGTCCTGTCGGGTTGCGACATCGTATCCGCGGAAGGCATTTCCCGCTTCTGGAAAGGAGACAAATTACCCTCCCTCACTGTGCTTCCCTCCTGCGTCTCCACCAACGATATTTTGAAAAAAGCCGCGTCTGAGGGGCTTGAAACCGGTTCTTCGGTGCTCTCAAGAGAACAGCAGGGCGGCCGGGGCCGGTACGGCCGGCTGTTCGTGTCCCCCCGGGACAAAGGCCTCTATCTGTCCGTATTGCTCCGTCCGGAAAAGAGTTGGAGTGAGGTCCCGCTCCTGACCGTTTACGTCTCGGTCTGCGTCGCCGAGGCGCTGGAAAAACTCGCAGGCATCCCGAAAAACAGCACATCCGTCAAATGGGTCAACGACCTCTATCTGGGCGGAAAAAAGATCTGCGGGATCCTGACCGAAGGGGTCATGGACATGGAATCGAACCGGCTCGATCATGCCGTCGTCGGGATCGGGATCAACCTGTATCCCTGCACTTTCCCAAAAGAACTGGCCGCTATAGCAACGGATTTGGAGACCCAGACCGGGCGCCATGTGGATATCAACGAACTGGCCGCGGAGATCATCCGCGCAGTCATGGAATATACCCCAGAATCGGCCCATCGTTCTCTTGAAAACTACCGCCAGCGGTCCTTCCTCATCGGGCAGAAGGTCGCCATCCACCCCGCGGGAGACCGTTCACATGCCGGACAGAAGCCCCTCGAAGCACTGGTCACGGGCATCGGAGACGCAGGTGAACTGCAGGTGCGCACCGATGACGGAAGGAACATGGAACTCCGCTCGGGCGAGGTCACGCTCCACAAAGGAGGCGTCTCATGACGGAAGACGGCCGGACCCGGCTCCGGAAAACGATCCGGCATATGGTCAAGATCGCCATCTGCGCCGCTTTGATCTCGATTCTGGCTCCGCTCTCTTTTCCGATCGGCCCGATCCCGATCACCCTGGCCACTTTGGGGATTTATCTCACATGCCTGCTCCTTGACCCGGTCGAAGCCGTGCTCGCCGTGTCGGTCTATCTGGCTCTGGGCATCGTGGGCGTTCCCGTTTTTTCAGGCTTTACGGGCGGTTTCGGACGGATCATCGGCGTCACGGGCGGGTTTATCATCGGATATCTTCCCTGCGCCGCGCTTGCTTCGTTTCTCTCGAAACTCGGCCGGGATAAAATGCTGTCCTGGCTCTGGGACGCGCTCGCTTTGATCGCGGGAACCGTTCTTCTCTATGCAGCAGGGACCGTCTGGTTCACATTCATGACGGATAACACGTTTTTGTCATCACTCACCTTGTGCGTGCTGCCCTTCCTGCCCGGGGATGGGATCAAGATCATCTTTGCGACCGCGTTGGCGGCAGCGCTCCGGCCGGCACTGCAAAAAGCCGGCGTCAGCTGAAACCATCACAGGACATCATCCTCAGAACGCAAAAAATCCGGAAGGTTTTCGGCCTCCCGGATCTTTTGTTGGTTTCAATTTTAAGCTCTGGACAGATATTCGCCCGTACGGGTGTCGATCTTGATCATTTCGCCTTCGTTGATGAAGAGCGGAACGCGGATCTCGGCGCCGGTCTCCAGTGTGGCGGGCTTCAGCGTGTTGGTCGCGGTGTTGCCTGCAAAACCGGGATCTGTCTTGGTGACCTGCAGCTCGACGAACGTCGGCGGTTCCACGCCGAACACGTTGCCTTTGTAGGAAATGATCTTGCAGATCATCTCTTCCTTGACGAATTTGAAGGAATCCGGCAGTTTGTCCGAGTTCAGGGGCATCATGTCGAACGTCTCCTGATCCATGAAATAGTACAAATCGCCGTCGTTGTACGAATACTGCATATCTTTTCTTTCGATGTATGCGTTTTCGAATTTGTCGGTCGGGTTGAACGTTCTTTCAGTCACGGCACCGGAAATGACGTTTTTGATCTTGGCGCGGACGAATGCGGCGCCCTTGCCCGGTTTTACGTGCTGGAATTCGATTACCTGAAACACCTGACCGTCCATGTCGAACGTCAGACCGTTTTTAAAATCACCTGCTACTACCATAGCTACCTCCGAATTGGTGTCAAAAAGATAAAACCAGCGCCTTCAGGACCCCGAAAACGCACCTGTTTTGCTTTCCATGCACCCATTATAGCCGTTTTTTTCTTTTCGTGCAATATTTTTTTTTAACAGACTGAAAAAATCATGCGAAGAAGTGGAAAAAACAGCCTGAAAAGGCACATGTGCGCGTCCGGACGGGCGTGTCATACAATATGTAGTATCTTGACAAACTATATCGTACGCGCTAAAATAAAAGGTACTGAAAACGGAAGGGGTGGAACCGATGCTCAGCATGACCGGCTTCGGCAAAGCGAAGCTGTCCGCGGACAAGAGAATATGGTCTGCAGAGATCCGTTCGGTCAACAGCAAGTATCTGGACTGTCAGGTCCGCATGCCGTCCCGCCTCTCCTATCTGGAAGAATCCGTCAAGCCGATCCTGCTCTCCTGCGGCATCTCGCGGGGCAAAGTGGACGTCTCCATACGGGTCGAGGACACGGCCGGCCGGGATCTGCCCCGTCTGGATACCGAAAAAGCCCGGGCCTATCTGGACTCCATGCGCGAGCTCTCCCGGGAACTGGATATCCCGAACGACCTCACCGTGACTTCCCTTCTGGGCATTCCCGAACTCCTTGAACAGGACCGGGACGAAGAAAATCCGGAAGAGGCCCTGCAATCTCTCACCAGCGTTTTGAGGCAGGCCTGCGCTCAGTTCACAGAAAAAGCCTCCGAGGAAGCGCAAAGGCTGAAAGC
>CADBRS010000037.1 GCA_902797125.1 uncultured Ruminococcus sp. | reverse complement strand
TATACGACGGCTGAGCTCATCGTCATGTTCGACGCGCGCTATGCCACTATGACAGACGAAGAAAAAGCCCAGCTCTACAACAAATACATGCCCAAGATGGTATCGGACGAGACCTACAAACAGGTCCTGACCAAACTGGGTTATGTCGATGAGAGCGATCCGGCTTCCATCGCGCTGTATGCCAAGGATTTCCAATCCAAGGACAATATCACTGATTTCATTGCTCATTACAACGAAACGCATGCGGAAGACAAGGAGATCAAATACACGGATATCGTCAAAATCATCATGTCCTCTGTAACCCTGATCCTCAATATCATCACCTACGTTCTGATCGCATTCGTCAGCATTTCATTGGTCGTTTCATCGATCATGATCGGAATCATCACCTATATTTCGGTTCTGGAAAGAACGAAAGAAATCGGCATCCTGCGCTCGATAGGCGCATCCAAGAGAGACGTTGCGAGCGTCTTCAATGCTGAGACCGTCATCATCGGATTGGCTGCCGGCGTTTTCGGGATCCTGATCACGCTGGTTCTCTGCATCCCGACCAATCTGATCATCCGTGCCCTCAGCGGCATCGGAGACGTAGGGGCTCAGCTGCCTCTGGCAGGCGGACTCATCCTGATCCTGATCTCCGTTCTTCTGACGCTGATCGCAGGTCTGATCCCCGCACGGCTGGCATCCAAAAAAGACCCGGTCATTGCCCTCAGGACCGAATGAGTTTTTTCGGAAAGGAGAAACACTTTCATGGAAAAGAAATCACCTATCAAGATCGCAGTCACCTGGCTGTTCGCTGCCTATTTCGTGATCCTTTTCGCGGAGAGACTGCAGAGCCTGATCCGGATCGCAGTCGCTCACGATCCGTTCTTCCCTTCGTTTTTCGGATCTTTCGTCAACATTTTGACGGTCCTTTCACTCGCAGTCAGCTGCGTCATGCTGAGTTCTTTCTGGATCTCGCTTTTCCGGCGCGATGCGGAACCTAACTATATTTTTCTCAGCATCACGGCAGGCGTTTTGCTGCTCTCCGGCATGGTCCATACGACCTACACGGTAGCCGTCGCTCAATTCATCGCCTACGGCGCTTTGATCGCGGCTCTGGTTTTGCAGACCATCGTATATGCCAAAAACAAGAAAAACAAATTTTTCCTTTGGTACAATCTGGTCTATCTGGTCTCTTTCTCGATGGCCATCCCGGTCATGTACGAGACCCATATCGAAAACGCCGCTCTTTTCTATGCCGTGGAGATCGCGGCAGTTCTCCTGCTGGTCCCGGCTTTCACGTTTTTGATGATCCGCGTCTTTTCAGACAAAGGGTCGGATCTGCTTTTGTGGATTCCATTCGTCCTGACGGTCGCCTTGGATACGGTCATCCTCAGTCTGAGATGGCAGGAAACGATCAATATGTTCGTGTTGATCTTTGCCGTCCTGACCGCTTTCCTTTTTGCAGTCGGCAAGGTCCTTTCTCTCTTCATGGAGGTCGACAAATCGTGAGAAGAGCCATTTTACTGATCCTTATCTGCCTTTTGCTCGGTTCCTGTCTCGTTTCATGCGGGCAGACCGGCAAGGACACGGACACTGTGACCGAAACGGAATCCGCATCCGCCACAGTTGAAGAAACTGAAAAGCCTACCGAATCTCAGACCGAGAAGGCGTCCGAAACCGAGAGCGCTTCCAAAGAAGTCAGCATCGTTTTCATGACGGACATCCATTACTGTCACATCAACTGGTACGGCATGTCGCCTGAAGACCGCATGACCAAGATGGTCCTGGATCTGAACGATTATTACGACAGCAACCCCTTCGAGGCCATCCTCTTTCTGGGAGACTATTCCCTGGACTTCTGGGAAACCGGCATTTACGGGTCCTGGCGCCATCAGGGAAAATCCTATACCCTCTTGGTCGAGGACAATTATCTGGACTATCTCCCGACCCCCTACTTCATGATCCCGGGCAACCACGAACAGTACGGACATGAACTCTGGGAGGAAATCACGGGATTCAAGCGCCAGTTCTACGTCAAGATCGGCGGATATCTGATCTTCATGCTGGACAACTTCGCGGGTGAACTGGATCCGGACGAAGATATCCACGGAGTCTACTCCCCTACCGACGTCGCCTACGTGCGCAGCATCATGGCGGAAAATCCGGATATGCCCGTCCTGCTGGCAGCCCACTATTTCGATCTCTCCAAAGAGACCGAAGAATTCAAAGAACTGGTCAAGGATGATCACGTCGTAGCCCTTTTCTGCGGACACGACCACGTCACGACCGTCGAGAAACTGAGTTCCGCTTACAACGGAAAAATCATTTTCCATTGCGGACAGTATTCCTATACAAATCAAAACATCAATGCCAACCCATGGGGATGGCGCACCGTTCACCTCTCTGAAGACGGGATCCGGGTCGAGTATTACGCGCCCGAATCGGTCATGGTCTCGGGTACGACCAAGTACGAGATCTCTGCGGGTGTGAAAATGACCACGACCGTCAAGAATCCGCTCAAGGAGTCTTGATGCCCCAGCTGTCTTCCGTAATCCTCTTATTCTGGTTGAAAAGTCAATAATTTTTCAAAAAAGTGAATATTTATTCAAAAATACTTGACAATTACTTCATTTATATGTATAATCGGTGCATAATTATTCACGGAGGAATCACTCATGAACAAAGAAAACATCAAAAAAGTTGTCCTGGCCTATTCCGGCGGACTGGATACATCCATCATCATTCCTTGGCTGAAGGAAAATTACAATAACTGTGAAGTCATCGCCGTCTCCGGCAACGTCGGACAGGCAGACGAACTGGAAGGGCTCGAAGAAAAAGCTTTGAAGACAGGCGCTTCCAAACTGTATGTGCTCGACCTGACGGATGAATATGTGAATGAATATATCATCCCCACCATGCAGGCCGGAGCCGTTTACGAAGAATATCTGCTGGGCACCAGCCATGCCCGTCCCTGCATCGCCAAAGGACTCGTGGAGATCGCGCTCAAAGAGGGCGCAGACGCCATCTGTCACGGCTGCACGGGCAAAGGCAACGACCAGGTCCGTTTCGAACTGGCCATCAAGCATTTTGCTCCGGACATGCCCATCATCGCACCTTGGCGTGAGTGGAGTATCAAATCCAGGGATGAAGAGATCGATTATGCCGAGGCGCACAACGTACCTCTGAAGATCAACCGTGAGACCAACTATTCCAAAGACAAAAATCTGTGGCATCTGTCCCACGAAGGACTGGATCTGGAAGACACGGGCAACGAGCCGCCATATGAAAAACCGGGCTTTTTGGAAATGGGTGTTTCCCCGCTCCAGGCTCCGGATGAACCGACCTATATCGAGATGGAATTCGAACAGGGCAAGCCCGTCTCCCTGAACGGAGAGAAGATGAGCGCCAAAGAGATCATTTTGAAACTCAACGAGCTGGGCGGCAAAAACGGCATCGGGCTTCTGGATATTGTCGAGAACCGTCTGGTCGGCATGAAATGCCGCGGCGTCTATGAGACCCCCGGCGGAACGATCCTCTACAAAGCGCACAGTTACCTCGAGTCCGTCTGTCTGGACAAGATGACGCTTCATGAAAAGCAGAAACTGTCCGTCACGTTCGCCGAACTCGTCTACAACGGCCAATGGTTCACGCCTTTGCGCGAAGCCCTGACCGCCTTCGTCGACAAGACTCAGGAGCACGTGACCGGCAAGGTCAAACTCAAACTGTACAAAGGCAACATCATCAAAGCCGGCGTATGGAGTCCTTATTCCCTCTATTCCGAAAAGATCGCCACGTTCGGCGAATCCGATTACAACCAAAAAGACGCCGAAGGATTCATCAATCTGTTCGGCCTGCCCATCAAAGTCCAGGCTCTGGTGGACGGTAAATCCAAATTCTGATCCCAGGGATCATCAGGGGAGATCATGGCAAAAATGTGGACAGGCGTCACGGCCGGAAAAACGGATCCGCTGGCAGACGCTTTCAATTCATCCATCGGCTTTGACAGCCGCATGTATAGGCAGGATATCCGCGGAAGCATCGCGCATGCCCATATGCTCAGCGCACAGGGCATCATCGAGCCTTCCGAAGCCGAACGCATCGTTTCGGGGCTGACCGGGATCCTTGCCGACATCGAATCCGGCGCGCTTCCGATCGACACGTCCTGCGAGGACATCCATATGTTCGTCGAACAGGAACTGACCGCGCGCATCGGGGACGACGGCAAAAAACTGCATACGGCAAGAAGCCGGAACGATCAGGTCGCACTGGACCTGCGGATGTATCTCCGGGATGAATCGGAAACGATCAAAAGCCTCTTGAAAGACTTGTGCCGCACGCTGATCGAGACCGCCTCTCAGCATCAAGAGACGATCATGCCGGGCTATACCCATCTGCAAAGGGCGCAGCCGGTCAGTTTCGGTCATTACATGATGGCCTATGTCTCCATGCTGCTCCGCGATCTGGACAGGCTCGGTGACACCGTCCGCAGGATGAACGTCTCCCCGATCGGCGCCTGCGCATTGGCCGGGACCACCTACCCTGTCGACCGGGAGTCCGAAGCACGTGAACTCGGTTTCGATTCTGTCGGAGCGAACAGCATGGACTGCGTCTCAGACCGTGATTTCTGCCTGGAGTTCATGAGCACGGCTTCCATCCTGATGATGCATCTCTCCAGACTTTCTGAGGAACTCATTCTCTGGTCCAGCTGGGAATTCCATTTCATCGCTTTTTCGGATGCCTATACCACGGGTTCGTCCATCATGCCTCAAAAACGCAATTCGGACATGGCCGAACTCATCCGGGGCAAGACCGGCCGGGTCTACGGGGACCTCATGTCTCTCCTGACCACCCTGAAGGGATTGCCGCTGGCTTATAACAAAGACATGCAGGAAGACAAGGAGTGCGTCTTCGACGCTTGTGACACGCTCGTCATGTGTCTGAAAGTCCTCGCGCCCATGATCGGGTCCATGAAAGTCTTCCCGGACAGCATGAAAAAGGCCGCTCAGAAAGGCTTCATCAACGCCACCGATCTAGCCGACTATCTGGTCCGCAAAGGACTTCCCTTCCGGGACGCCTACAAGATCTCGGGCCGGATCGTAGCTCACTGCATTGACGCGGACTGCGTTCTGGAAGATCTGGATCTGAAAACGTATCAGACCTTCTGCCCCTTGATCGGTGAAGACGTCTATGCCGCTATCGATCTGATGAACTGCATGCAGAAAAGGACTTCCCAGGGCGGCACCTCCGTCGGCTCTGTGGAAGAACAAATCAAACAAGCACTGGAATTACTAAAAAATGACTAAAGTATTCATAGACGGACGCGCCGGAACGACCGGGCTTCGGATCCAGGAAAGGCTGGAAGCGAGACCTGACATCGAACTGATCACGCTGCCCGAAGAACTCCGGAAAGACGCCCTTTCCCGGAAAGAAGCCATGCTGGAATCGGACGTCACGTTTCTGTGCCTTCCGGACCAGGCCGCGGTCGAGGCCATGGAGCTCGTGACCGAAAAAACGAAGATCATCGACACGAGCACAGCCCACCGGGTCGATCCCCTTTGGACATACGGCTTTCCCGAGCTGACAAACCAGCGCTCAAAGATCCAAGATGCCACAAGGATCGCCAACCCGGGCTGTCACGCATCGGGCTTCATCGCCCTGGTCGCCCCGCTGGTTGCATCCGGGCTGCTGTCTCCGGACGTTTCCCTTTCCGCCTTTTCCGTGACCGGTTATTCGGGAGGGGGCAAGAAAATGATCGAATCCTATGAGGACGAGAACAGAGATCCGTCGCTTGATGCACCCAGGCAGTATGCGCTGACCCAGAATCACAAACATCTGCCCGAGATGGTCCGCTATGCAAAGATCTCGCAAACGCCCGTCTTCTGCCCGATCGTGTCGGATTTTTATGCCGGCATGACCGTCACGGTCCCCGTGTTCGCTTCCTGGATCCGCGGGTCGGCACAGGACGTCAAGGACGTTTACAAAAACTATTATGAAGGACCCCTGATCCGCTATGAGGATCAAGAGGATCCCATGCTCCCGTCCAACGATTTTGCAGGATCGGACGACATGGTGTTGTCCGTCCTCGGCAACGAGGAACGGATCCTGCTCACCGCGCGCTATGACAATCTGGGCAAAGGCGCTTCTGGTGCAGCTATCCAGAATATGAACATCTTACTCGGCCTGCCGGAAACGACCGGCCTGGTCCTAAGGAGAGAAAACAAATGAAATTGATCGAAGGCGGCGTGTGCGCCGCGAAAGGCTTCAAAGCATCCGGCATCCATTGCGGGATCCGCAAAAATCATTCCAAAAAAGACCTTGCACTGATCGTGTCAGACGTCCCGGCATCGGGTGCCGCCGTCTATACGCAGAATCTGGTCAAGGGCGCTCCATTGGAGGTGACCAAGAAGCATCTCGCAAACGGAAAAGCCAAAGCCCTGATCTGCAACAGCGGTAACGCCAACACGTGCAATGCCAACGGAATCGAGATCGCCGAAGCCATGTGCGAACTGACGGCCAAGGCGCTGGGCACGGAGCCAGGGGACATTCTCGTGGCCTCCACCGGCGTGATCGGTCAGCCGTTGGACATCGATCCGATCCAAGCCGGCATCGGCCCACTGGTCTCTTCCCTGTCCTCTTCGGGCAGTTCAGACGCCTGTGAAGGCATCATGACCACGGATACCAAAAAGAAAGAGATCGCCGTCGAATTTGAACTCAACGGCAAGATCTGTCATTTAGGCGGCATCGCCAAAGGCAGCGGCATGATCCATCCTAACATGGCCACCATGCTGGTCTTCCTGACGACGGACGCCGCTGTTTCGCCTTCCATGCTTCAAAAAGCCCTATCTACAGATATTCAAAACACATTCAATATGATTTCCGTCGACGGGGATACGTCCACCAACGACATGGTCGTCCTGCTGGCCAACGGGTTGAGCGGAAACAAAGAGATCACTGAAGACGGCGAGGATTTCAAAGTCTTCATGAAAGCGCTCAATACGGTCACGGTCCATTTGTGCCGGGCCATCGCCGGGGACGGTGAAGGCGCGACCAAACTGCTGGAATGCACCGTGTCCGGAGCCAAGGATCTTCAGACGGCCAAAACAGTCGCAAAGAGCGTCATCTCCTCCAGTCTGACCAAAGCCGCGATGTTCGGCGCAGACGCAAACTGGGGCCGCGTGCTGTGTGCCATCGGCTACAGCGGCGCGGACGTGGACGTCAAATCGGTCGGAGTATCCTTCAAATCCGAAGCCGGCTGCATCGAAGTCTGCAGAAACGGTTCGGGCGTGCCCTTCTCCGAAGAATTCGCGTCCGAAATCCTCTCGAAGGAAGAGATCGACATCCTGGTCACGCTGGGCGAAGGAAATGCATGCGCCAGCGCATGGGGATGCGACCTGACCTACGAATACGTCAAGATCAACGGCGACTACAGGACCTGAAAAAGGAATTCAATCATGGAACATATACAGCTATCCAATGCGGACCGCGCCAAAGTGCTGACCGGCGCACTCCCCTACATCCGCCAATATAACGGACAGATCGTCGTCGTCAAATACGGCGGCAACGCCATGGTCAGCGACCAGCTCCGCCAGCAGGTCATGGAAGATATCGTACTTCTGTGGCTGGTCGGCGTCAAGGTCGTCCTCATCCACGGCGGCGGACCCGAGATCTCGGATCTTATGAGCAAACTCGGCAAACAGCCCGAGTTCGTGGACGGACTGAGGGTCACGGACAAGGAAACGGTCGATATCGTCCAGATGGTCCTGGCCGGAAAAATCAACAAGAGTCTGGTCAATCTGCTCGAACTTCACGGCGGCAAAGCTATGGGGATCTCCGGTCTGGACGGCAAACTCATCAAAGCCGAAATGAAAGACCCGAGACTGGGTTATGTCGGCAGGATCACAGACGTCAATATCCAGCCCATCATGGACCTTCTGGACAGAGGATATATTCCTGTTGTCTCCACGATCGGCTGCGATGACGCAGGCAATACGTACAACATCAACGGCGACACGGCAGCCGCTTTCATTGCAGGCGCCCTGGGTGCAGCCCGTCTGATCATGATGACGGACATCGCCGGTGTGCTCAGGGACAAGGACGACCCTTCCACCCTGATCCCCGAACTGTCCGTTTCAGATGCCTTGAAACTGTTTGAAGACAAAGTCATCGCAGGCGGCATGATCCCGAAAGTGGAATGTTGCATCGATGCCATCAACCGGGGCGTCGAGAGTGTCATCATCATGGACGGCCGCGTCCCTCACTCCATTCTCATGGAGCTTCTGACGGATGAAGGCGCCGGTACCATGGTCGTCGGAAACAAAGAAAAACAATCGGATTGAGGATTTTTTCATGGATTATCAAGCGCTAGACAAGACCTATATCGCGCACACCTATGCCCGTTTCCCCGTCCACGTGGTGTCCGGAAAAGGATCGCTGCTCAAAGATGCGGACGGAAAGACCTATATCGATCTGGGCAGCGGCATCGGCGTCACGGCTTTCGGTATCGGAGACGACGAGTGGATCCAGGCCGTCACGGCTCAGCTGGGGCTGGTCCAGCATACGTCCAATCTGTACTACACGGATCCCTGCATGCGTCTGGCGCAAATGCTCTGCGAAAAGACCGGCATGAAAAAGGTCTTTTTCGGTAATTCGGGTGCCGAAGCCAATGAATGCGCCATCAAGACAGCCCGCAAATATGCGCAGGACAAGCACGGGATCGAATCCCCGACGATCGTCACGCTCAAAAACGGGTTTCACGGAAGGACCGTCACCACGCTTGCCGCGACCGGTCAGGAGCACTATCACGAGCTTTTCCAGCCGCTGACTCCCGGCTTCGTCTATGCCGAACCCAATCAAACGGACGAAACGATCAATCTGATCCGCTCCTCCAAGGCCAGTGCCGTCCTGATCGAATGCATCCAGGGCGAGGGCGGCGTGAACGTTCTGGACAAAGCCTACGTCCAGTCTGTCGCCGCATATTGCAAAGAAAACGACGTTTTGCTCATCGTGGACGAAGTGCAGACCGGCAACGGACGGACGGGCAAACTGTATGCCTATATGAACTATGACATCGTGCCGGATCTCGTATCCACGGCCAAAGGTCTGGGAGGCGGGCTTCCTTTGGGTGCCTGCCTGTTCGGAGAAAAAGCCGAAAACGTGCTGGGGTTCGGTGACCACGGCTCCACTTTCGGCGGCAATCCCGTCTGCTGTGCTGGCGGCGTCAGCATCCTTTCCAGGCTGAATGACGCTTTTCTCCAGGACGTGAAACGGAAAGGCGACATGGTAAAAATGGCCCTGACCGGTGCTCCGGGTGTGGAATCCGTCGGCGGCATGGGTCTCATGATCGGCATCAAGACAGTCAAAAAAGCCTCGGACGTCGTGTCCGAGTGCATCCAGAAAGGGGTTCTCTGCCTGACAGCCAAGGACAAAGTCAGACTGCTCCCTGCTCTCAATATTCCGGACGATCTTTTGATGAAAGCCGTACAGGTCATCAAAGACGCCTGCAACCCGGGGTGAACATATGACGCTCAAAGGCAGAAATTTTTTGAAACTGTTGGATTTTTCAAGCGAAGAGATCGAATATCTGATCGATCTAAGCGCGAAATTGAAAGATGAAAAAAAGAAGGGCGTGAGCCACCGGCTGTGCGAAGGCAAAAACGTCGCGCTGATCTTTGAAAAGACCAGCACGAGGACCCGGTGCAGCTTTGAAGTGGCCTCTGCCGATTTAGGCATGCATGCCGTCTATCTGGATCCGAAAGCATCTCAACTGGGCAAAAAGGAATCTATCGCGGATACCGCACGCGTGCTCGGACGTATGTTCGACGGCATCGAATACCGCGGTTTCGGACAGGAGAGAGTCGAGGCATTGGCCAAATATGCCGGCGTTCCCGTCTGGAACGGGCTGACGGATGAATTTCATCCCACACAAATGCTGGCAGACCTGCTCACGATCCGTGAACATTTCGGCACATATCGCGGCAAAAAACTCGTATACATGGGAGACGCACGGTTCAACACCGGCAACTCGCTGATGGTAGGCTGCGCCAAAATGGGCATGCATTTCGTAGCCTGCGCACCGAAAGCCTATTTCCCTGACCCGGCACTCGTTGAAACCTGC
>CADBRS010000036.1 GCA_902797125.1 uncultured Ruminococcus sp. | reverse complement strand
GGGAGAACTTCATAGATGCCCCGGACGGGCTTGAGTTCGATCCCCGGGATCTCGATCTTTCTTTTCTCGATGTTCCGGTAGGGAATGACGGCCCGGGTAAAGCCCAGTCTGGCCGCTTCCCGGATCCTTTGCTCCAGGTTGGCGACGGCGCGGCATTCTCCGGCCAGTCCCAATTCGCCGACTGCGATCAGATCGTCCGGGACGATCCGGTCCGTAAAGGAGGAGATCAGGGCCAGCGCGACCGCCAGATCCGAGGCGGGCTCGTCGATGCGGAGCCCTCCTATGATGTTCACGTAGACGTCCTGAGTCGAGAATTTGTAGCCCAGCCGCTTTTCCAGCACGGCAAGGATCAGTCCGAGCCGGTTGTAATCCACGCCGTTCGAGGTCCTTTTCGCGGACGGGAAGGAGGAGGGCGTGACCAGTGCCTGGACTTCGGCGAGAAGGGGTCTCGTCCCTTCCAATGTACTCAAAGCGCAGTTGCCGGAAATGTTCTTGGGTCTTCCCGCCAACAGCATTTCGGACGGATTTTCGACCTGGGAAAGCCCTGTGTCAGTCATCTCGAAGACGCCGATCTCGTTGGTCGAGCCGAATCTGTTTTTCACGGCCCGGATGATGCGGTAGGACTGCTGACGCTCTCCTTCGAAATGCAGGACGGCATCTACCATGTGCTCGAGCACTTTCGGGCCTGCGATCCCGCCTTCTTTGTTGACGTGGCCGACCAGAAACGTGGAGATGCTGTCCGATTTGGCTTTTGCGATATAGCGCATGGCGGACTCGCGGACCTGGGACACGCTGCCTGGCGTGCTGGCAACGCGGGACAGGTACATGGTCTGGATGGAATCCACGATCAGGACGTCCGGCTTGACTTTTTCGATCTGAGCCGTGACCAGGTCGACGTCTGTTTCCGTCAGGATATAGAGGGTGTCTCCGGTGACGCCCAAGCGTTCGGCCCTCAGTTTGATCTGGCCCGCGGATTCCTCGCCCGTCACATAAAGGACTTTGCGCTGTTCGCAAAGAGAAGAGCAGATCTGCAAGAGCAATGTGGATTTGCCGATGCCGGGCTCACCTGCGAGCAATACGACGGAGCCTTTGACCAGTCCTCCGCCCAGGACGCGGTCCAGTTCGCCCAGTCCCGTGCCTGTCCGGATGTAATCCGGCAGTTTCATCTGAGTCAGGGGAGCGGCTTCCGAACCGTGCGAACCGATAGACGCGTGCTTGGAAGGGACGGGCTCCGGTGCAGATTCGATTTCTTCCTCCATGGTGTTCCAGGACTGGCACGAAGGACAGCGCCCGATCCATTTCGGAGACTGATAGCCGCATTCGGTGCAGCAATAAAAAGTTTTCGGTGTTTTCACGTGGTTCTCCTTCAATAATCAGCCTTTGGAAAGGGATGCGTCTTTGATCCGGGCGAAGCCTTTGAGGGCGCGCCCTTTTTCGACGCCGAGCCTGTAGTTGGCGGTCTTCGGGACCCTGAAAGGCAGGGACAGTTCTGCCCAGTCTTCGCGGTCGTATTCCAGTTCGGCAACCAGTTCATCCGTCTCCTGATCCCGGACGAACAGACGGACGGGATCTCCGGACGTTTTCAGTTTCAGAGACAGCCGGTAATCGATGCCGGATTCGAGTTTCAGACCCTGATAGAGAGCGGCGTCTGCTCGGTCCAGATGATCGATATAGCCGAAGTTTCCGTCCTCTTCGTCCCGGTGAGCGCCGGCATAGCCGCCCTCACGGGAGACCCAGTAGAGATCGCCATAGGCAAAATCTCCGTTTTTGAGTTCGGACATGCAGTCGAAACCGACAAAGTCGCTGACGACCAGATCCTGCCAGTTGTCCTGGAGCGTGCCGATCTCGTTCCGTTCCATCCGGATGTCTTTCATGGCGTTGACCCGGCGGTTGAAATCGAAGTGACCTGTCTCCAGATTCCAGTTCCCGGACCATGCTCCGACGGTCTGGAATTTGTTGTCGTGGACCCGGATATGAGACGTTTCTGCGTCTCTGGGATCTTTGCACCCGTTGCCCCACATGATGAAACAGAAGGCTTTGGTCGCGTCCCAGGTAACGGTGCCTATGTTATGGTCGATCTCGATATTTTTGCAGGGACAGGGATCGTCGCAGGTAAACCAAAGCCCCGCACGGGGATCCCCGTAGCAGGTCGCGACGATGATGCCGTCGTCGGAGGTGTTGAGACGGCATCCGGTGATCCGGACGTTCTGACTATTGCAGACGCAGATCCCGTCTCCGTTGCCGTCCGAGGGCTCGGGGAAGTGCAGATTGCGGCAGATGCCGCCCGCGCTCCGGTTGATGTTGACGATATATCCGCTGTTGTGGATGACCGTAAAATTGGACAGTTCGAATCCCCGGACGCCGAAAAGGGCGATGGTCACGACGTGGATCGTGTCCTCGCAGGACGTGCCCCGGGACAGTTCGATCGTGCCTTTGCCGGTCACGGTGACCCACTGCGTGCCGGATCCGGCGTAGAGGAAAGGATAATTGAAGTAGGTCGAGTGTCCCCATTCCGCCTCGACCACGTTGTGGCCGTAAACGATTTTGGCCTTCTCGTAAGTGTAAGGCTCCGGGCCCGGTCTGACGTAGTCCTCGTCACAGGGACTCTGAAGCAGAACGGCTCCTTCCTCGATATAAAGGATCACGCGGCTTCTCAGAAACAGGTTGCCTGTCCTGAATGTTTTGCCCGATTCCAGGATCAGCGTGCCGCCGCCCCGTTTGCTCAAATCGTCCATGGCATTTTGGATGGCGGCTCTGTCGTTGCTGACGCCGTCTCCTTTGGCGTTATACGGCGCTTCCGTGACCCGTATGATCTCGTCCATATGTTCACCTCTAAATGATGTTTCGTTCGATCTCATTATATACCAATTTCTCGTTTTTTGCTGTGTTTTGCAGAAGAAAAGAAACAATTTTTTGCCAGAGCCGAAAAAGGGGGTTGACAATGGCTGAAAGTTTTTTGTATAATCCGAACAAATATACACGCTTCCGGGTGTGCTTTTGCGAAAACCAAAGGGGGATTTATTGATGCGATTGAATGCAAGCGAAAAAATAGTGACAGAAGGTTTGACTTTTGACGACGTGTTGTTGATTCCCGCAAAGAGTGATGTTCTGCCCAACGCGGTCAGCCTGACGACCCGGCTGACCAAGAAGATCACTTTGAATATCCCGCTGCTCAGCTCAGCCATGGATACGGTCACGGAGGCCGAAATGGCCATCGCGATGGCCCGTGAAGGCGGAGCAGGCGTCATCCACAAGAACATGACGATCGACGAGCAGGCCGATCAGGTGGACAGGGTCAAGAGAAGTGAAAACGGCGTGATCCAGTCCCCGTTCTATCTGGGTCCGGACAATCTGGTCGGAGAGGCCGAGGCATTGATGCACAAGTACAAGATCTCCGGCGTCCCGATCTGTGAAGGAAAGAAACTGATCGGTATCATCACCAACCGCGACATGCGCTTCATGAAGGATTTCGATCAGCCGATCTGCGAAGTCATGACGCCCCGCGAACGTCTGGTCACGGGACCTGTCGGCACGACCCTGGAGCAGGCTCAGGAGATCCTGCGCGAGCACAGGATCGAAAAACTGCCGATCGTCAACGACAAATTCGAGCTCTGCGGTCTGATCACGATCAAGGATCTCGAAAAAGCGCAGAAATATCCGAATTCCGCAAAGGACAGCAAAGGCAGACTGATCTGCGGCGCTGCCATCGGCATCACGAAAGACGTTCTGGACCGTGCGGGCAAACTGCTTGCCGCAGGCGCGGACTTTCTTGTCCTGGATTCCGCACACGGTCATTCCGCCAACATCCTCAAAGCGATCGATACGATCAAGAACAAATATCCGGATTGTCAGCTGGTCGCCGGCAACGTGGCGACTTACGAGGCGACCGAGGACCTGATCAAGGCCGGAGCCGACTGCGTCAAAGTCGGTATCGGACCCGGGTCCATCTGCACGACCCGAATCGTGGCCGGTATCGGCGTGCCCCAGATCTCCGCGATCATGGCGTCAGCTGAAGCCGCAGCGAAATACGACGTCCCGATCATCGGCGACGGCGGTATCAAATACAGCGGCGACCTGACCAAGGCCGTGGCCGCAGGCGCCAACTCGATCATGATCGGCTCCTTGCTGGCCGGCTGTTCCGAAAGCCCCGGCGAAGAGGAACTCTATCAGGGCAGACGGTTCAAAGTCTACCGCGGCATGGGCTCGATCGCAGCGATGGAAAAAGGTTCCAAAGACAGATATTTCCAGGACGGTTCCAAAAAACTGGTTCCCGAAGGCGTGGAAGGTCGCGTGCCTTTCAAAGGCTCTGTCGCAGACACCGTTTTCCAGCTGATGGGCGGTCTTCGTTCCGGCATGGGCTACTGCGGTGCGCACTCGATCGACGAGCTTCGTGAAAACGGACGGTTCGTCAAGATCACCGGTGCAGGTCTGCGCGAATCCCATCCTCACGATATCACGATCACAAAAGAATCTCCGAACTATTCAGCTCAGGGCTGATCTGCATGATCCCCGGTCCGCACATGTTTTGCGGCCGGGGATTTTCGGTTTTCCGCGCAAGGAATCCGGCGGGCAGCGGATAAAAAATTAAGAAGATATTATGCGCTTTTTATTGACAAAAAAAGAAAAGGTTGCTAAAATACCCTTAGTTAGTTCTTTGGAGGACGAATAATGTTCGAGAAATTACGCGACCTTCTGGTCAGCAAATTCGATTTTAAAGAAGATCAGATCACCGAAGAAACCAAACTGAGCACAGATCTCGGCCTCAATTCCATTGAACTTGCCGAGCTTATTATGGCATGCGAGGATGAATTCGGTATCACGATTGAGGATGAGGACATCCATGACTTTGAAACGGTCAAGGATGTTGCAGATTACCTCGAAAAATTAGTCAATAACAAATGATGAGTCGGCCTGACGGCCGCTCGGAACGGCCGAAAGCGGATTTCTATCACTTTCGGCTCTTCTGTTTCAGGGGAGATTTATGAGACATCTGGCCATTGATCTGGGTGCGTCCGGCGGACGGCTCATGGAAGGCACTTTCGACGGTTCCAAACTTGAACTGACCGAAAGACACCGCTTTTTGAATCAGCCCGTCATGCTGCCCGACGGATTCCATTGGGATATTCTCAGGATCTTTCATGAAATCAGGGAAGGGATCCTTAAGGCTTCGCACGCGGAAAGCGGCAAAATGAAGGCCTCTTTAGGCGTGGACACCTGGGGCGTCGACTATGGATGGGTGGACAGAAAAGGCGCTTTGATCGGCAATCCCTATCACTACAGAGACACCCGGACAATTGGATCTTTGGACGCGCTGGCCAAGGTATTCGAGCCTGGACAGATCTATCGGGAAACAGGCATCCAGCAGCTGGAACTGAACACACTGAATCAGCTTTTGGCCGAAACGCAGACGCATCCGGAGATCCTGCAAGATGACCGCAAATTGCTTTTCATTCCGGATCTTCTGAACTATTTCCTGACGGGGATCATGAGGAGAGAATATACGATCTCATCCACCTCGTCCTTTTGCAAAGTCGGTTCGGCGGAACCATCCGCACTGATTTTTAACAAACTGGGATTCAAAAAAGAATGGCTTTCGCCATCGATCGAACCGGGGACCGAACTCGGATCCGTCCGGCGCGAGATCGGGGAAGAGAGCGGAAGCGAGATCTCTGTCTGCGCGGTGGCTTCACACGATACGGCTTCGGCCGTGATGGCAGTCCCGTTCGACGACGGACACGAAGGCGACGTCTATATCAGTTCCGGAACGTGGTCTCTGATCGGGACCGAACTGAAAGAAAGCATCGTTTCGGACGCATCCCGCGCATTCAACCTGACCAACGAAGGCGGATTCGGACGCACGGTACGGTTTTTGCGCAATGTGATGGGGCTCTGGATCCTTCAGGAATCCAGAAGGCAGTGGCAGAGAGAAGGAAAGGATTATTCTTTTTCCGAACTGTCCGAACTCTGCTCCACAGCGAAACCGCTGGCTAGTTTCATCGATCCGGATGATCCGTCCTTTGCCGCTCCGGGCAATATGCCAGAGCGCATTCGGGTATATTGTCAAAAGACCGGTCAAAAGGAGCCCGAAGACGTAGCCTCGACCGTCCGGTGCATCATCGACTCGCTGGCTCTCAAATACAGGGAGACCATCGAAAAGATCGCAGACGTGACGGGGAAAAAACCCTCGAAGATCCACGTGGTTGGCGGGGGCGTTCAGGACCGTCTGCTCTGTCAGGCCACTGCCGACGCCTGCGGACTTCCCGTGGTGGCTGGTCCTGTCGAAGCGACTGCATGCGGCAATATCCTGGCTCAGCTGCTGACTTTCAAAGAGATTGCTTCATTGGAAGAAGCGAGACAGGTCGTCAGGAATTCTTTCGACCCGGCTTATTACAGTCCGGGGGCGAACAGGGAACAATATCAGGAAGCATATGACCGGTTTCAGAAAGTGACCGGAAAGAATAATTGATCAGCACTCTTATTTCACCATTTCTATTTTATCATTTCTATGATCGGGGGACACCACTATGAGAGACAATGAATTCGGCGAACTGGCCATTATCGGCATGAAGGGCTGCGAAGACTTCACGGAGCAGGTCGATGCTTATCTGAAAGATTGGCGAAGACATTTTTCCGATGCGACCTTTATCGCGCACGCAGATTGTCCGAGATTCGGCTCCGGTGAAGCCAAAGGCTATATCAAAGAATCCATGAGAGGAAAAGACGTCTACATCATCTGCGACGTTTTCAACTACGGCGTGACCTATAAGATGTATGGCATGACCGTCCCGATGAGTCCGGACGATCACTATGCGGACCTCAAGCGCATCATCGCGGCTATCGCCGGGAAAGCCAGAAGGATTTCGGTCATTATGCCGATGCTTTATGAGGGCAGACAGCACAAACGTGTGTCCCGCGAATCATTAGACTGCGCCATGATGCTCCAGGAACTGACGGCTATGGGCGTCAGCAACATCCTGACTTTTGACGCACACGACCCCCGTGTCCAGAATGCGATCCCCCTCCACGGCTTTGACAACGTCCAGCCGACCTATCAGATGATCAAGGCCATGCTTCGCAAGTTCCCGGATATCATCGTGGATAAGGATCACCTGATGATCATTTCTCCGGATGAAGGCGCCATGGCGCGCAGTATGTATTATTCC
>CADBRS010000035.1 GCA_902797125.1 uncultured Ruminococcus sp. | reverse complement strand
GTGACGGTACCGGCGGGTGACGTCAGCTGCACCGTCATAGGCTGACCACAGATCGGTCTTCTAACAATTGAATCCATTCAACAACCGGCATGAGACTCATGCCGGTTTTTCTGCAAAAAACTTGCAGGAACTGCGCCGGACTTGCGCGCAGGTGTTGATATTTTGCTAGAAAAATAGTATCATATAAACTAGCAGACGATTTGTAGGACGGATTTGCTGTCCGTCCGGAAAGGAAACTGTACTATGAGTAAAACAATCAAGATCCTGATCGCAATACTGCTGCTGGCCGCGATGTGCGTCACGATGCTGGCCGGATGTGGTTCCGCAACCGACGGGCCTGCGAAGACGACAGAATCATCCAAACCGGGTGACCCGAGCGGTCAGACAGAGTCGGGTGACAAGGAATCCGAAAGCGAAACCGAAATCTTCCCGAATGTCAAAAAGAAAGACTATGATTACGACATCAATGTGCTCCATTACTTTGTGAGCGACACATGGTCCCCCTGGGAGGAGATCGCGGTGGACAATCTGAACGGCGACATCCTGACGGATGATATCTACGACCGCAATCTTTGGGTGCAGGAGGAATACAATATCCGCATCACCAGTACCAACGGTGCCCACAACGAACTGAAACAGAAGATTGATGCCCAGATTCAGTCCGGTGGAGACGACTTTCAGATGGTCGACACGTTTGGCTTCGGCTCGGGAAAACTGATGGGGCAGTCCTATTTTCTGAACATGAGAGATATTTCCACGATCGATTTCAATAATCCCTGGTGGAATCAGGATATCCTGAACGCATACAGCATTGCCGGGTATGTGGAATTTGCCGCATCCGACATGCTGCTTTTGGATAAAGGTGCTACCAGCCTAATGTTCTTTAATCAGTCGATGGCTGATGAGTTGCAGATCGACGACCCGTACCAGCAAGTCCGGGACGGAGACTGGACGATCGAAGCGCTGGCAGTCGATATGCAACGCGGGTGTATGGAACTCAATGGTGACTCCGTGATGAACGGAGAGGATCAATGGGGCCTGGCCAGCGGGGACGATCTCTGCCTTGCACTCTATGTTTCATCCGGTTCCAAATTCATCCAGACCGATCAAGACGGATACTTCTACTATTCATTCCTTGAGGAAGACTCTCTGGATGTCATGATGGGCATCTTCGATGAAATCATGCTCAGCCAGTATTTCTTCAACTCCTATATCAACCGTAACTCGGTTTGCCCCTCTTTCAATGACGGTCAGGTCCTGTTTTCCTACGGTATGGCGAAATCCACCAAATCGCTTCGTGCGCTGGAAATGGTCTACGGGCTCGTTCCGATCCCGAAATACAGCGACTATCAGAAAGAGTACGTGAGCTGGGTGAATGCATGGCACGACAGTATGTTCGCCGTCATGGCTACAGCCGAAGAGCCCGAAACGATCGGTGTTGCGCTTGAACTGCTTGGATACTATTCCTACTACAAGATCCGTTCGGACCTTTACGACACCGTTATCTGCGGGCGCGGAACAAGAAACGCCGAATCCATCGAGATGCTGAACATCCTGTTTGCGAACCGTGTCTATGATATGGGTATTTCTTTCGATTCTACCGGCAATTTTGCCGATCATGTCATGCGTCACACAGCATCGGGAAGCAGCAGTTTCGCGTCTCTGATCGCTGAGTATAAGAATGACATCCAACAGCATCTTGCTGATCTGAATGTGCTCGTCGTTTTGTACGAAGATAAGTGACAAAACGATTGAAGACTGGAACGAATAAGTACTCGTGAGCCGGAGCAATCCGGACAATCATCGGGAGAGGCAGACGTGTAGTGAGATCGGGGATGATCAGGAAAGAGGCGTTTGAATGAACCGAGACGAGATGATAGAGAAGATCCGGGACCACTGGAACGAAATATCAGATTCGGAATGGTACCGGTCTTTGAGGGCCGAAGAGTGTATCCGGCATCTGCAAGAAGATCCGGCATCCGCTTTTCATCCGGCAGTGTTCGAACTGATCCGCAAATATCTTCCGGATCTCGCTGGCAGGCATATTCTGCTGCCTTCCAGCGGGGATAATCATGCCGCATTCGCGTTTGCCATGCTGGGCGCCCACGTGACGTCCTCTGACATCAGCGAGCGACAGCTGGAACATGCAACAGACATTGCAGGCAAACTGGGTCTGCAGATCGAATTCGTTTGCGACGACACGAGGGAATTGGCTCATATCCCTGACCGGGCCTATGACCTGGTCTATACGTCCAACGGCACGCTGACCTGGATCGATCGGATCGACAGCATGTACCAAAATATCGAGCGCGTCCTGAAAAAAGGCGGTTATTCGGTGATGTACGATATGCATCCTTTCAACCGGCCTTTTTCAGGAGAACCCTGGAAGGCACCTTGCATCGTCAAGTCCTATCAGGAGGTCTTTCCGGACCTGCATTGGCGGGTCCAGGATCTGGTCAATTCCCAGATCCGGGCTGGGTTGCGCATCTGTGAACTCGCAGAGCTTTCCGCGCAGGGCGCGTCTTTCTGGTATAACTTTGCCGAACTGCAAGGGAAAAACAAGGACGAACTCGAAGGATTGAACGATTGGACAAAGAATCCGATGGCCGCGCTTCCGGCGTGGATCGCCATC
>CADBRS010000034.1 GCA_902797125.1 uncultured Ruminococcus sp. | reverse complement strand
TTCCTGCTGTGCAATCCGATTGACATGGCCTTTGCGAATGGCTGTTTCTGAATCAATCACTTCGGGCAGAGAGAGTGTGTCAACTGCCATTTTTTGGAGTTCCGACAAGGTTTTATCTCCTGGTTTTTTTGAAAGGGCATCAGACAACAATTCTGATTCAATCTCGTCATCTGGCAAAACAGGATCAATTACAATCTGATCATCTTCACATCTTTCCGTACGACTAACATCCACATTTTTGATAGCCACTGCAGAAAAAGGCAATGACACAAGTAGAATAGCTATAGAAAGAAGAGCGGCTAACCGTTTGAATGAGATCGGCAGTTTGACTGTCATAAAACACCTCCACAAGGGCGATTAAACTTGTTTTTATTATAAGAATGAGGGTTGATCTTGTCAAGTGCGAGATCATGCCCAGTCACCATCTCTCCTCGCGTTAAAGGTAGCAATGGGTTCGACCCCCCACCTCCCCAAAGTGATTCGGTTAGAATCAAGTCATGGTGATTTGTCCTCTTCCAGACGTTCAAAAAGAATCGCAAAAGCCTCGGGGGAAAGCAAAACCCGGAAACAGATTGGTCCATTCCGTTTTTTCCGTCAGTAGCAGTACTATTCTTCTGCTGCGGTCTTATCTCTTTTTCAAACCTTTCCGGTCACTCAAAAGCATTTTTCTTTCCTGTCTTTTTTGCAATGCTCGATGTTCCCGCAGCGGTAGCAGAGTTCGTTTTCGCAAAGTCCCTCTTCGAAGAACGTCTTGATGTTCCGAACTGTTGTTTCGGCGATATTGTCGAGCGCTTCACGGGTCAGAAAAGCCTGATGGGACGTCACGATAACGTTGGGCATGGAGATCAGGCGGGAGAGCAGATCGTCGTCCAGAATATGCCCGGACCGGTCCTCGAAGAAGATATCAGACTCCTCTTCGTAAACGTCCAGACAAGCGCCTCCGACATGTCTGTCCTTGATCCCCTGCAGCAACGCTTCCGCATCGATCAAAGCTCCCCGGGACGTGTTGATGATCATAACGCCCGTCTTCATTTTTGCGATCGCGGAAGCGTCGATCATGTGCCGGGTCTCGGGAGTCAGGGGGCAATGCAGCGAGATGATATCGCTCTGCTCCAGCAATTCGTTCAAAGTAACATAACGGACATCCGAACGGCTCGGGTATTTGTCATACGCGAGCACGTTCATCCCGAACCCTTTGCAGATATCGATGAAAATGGAGCCGATCTTCCCTGTGCCCACGACGCCTACCGTTTTGCCGTGCAGATCGAATCCGGTCAGACCGCTCAACGAAAAATTGAATTCCCGCGTCCGGTTAAAGGCCTTGTGGATGCGTCTGACTGAGGTCAAGAGAAGCGCCATGGCATGCTCGGCCACGGCATAGGGAGAATAGGCAGGGACGTGGACGACATGGATCTTTCCGAACGCATGCCGGACATCCACATTGTTATACCCTGCTGAGCGAAGCGCGATCAGCCGGACGCCCAGATCGTACAGCTTGTCGATGACACCGGCATCGACCGTGTCGTTGACGAAAACGCAAACGACCGGACATCCTTTGGCCAGTTCGGCCGTATCCGCGTTCAGTTTCGCCTCAATGAATTTGAAATCGATGTCTTCCTTCTCTCCGACTGATTGGAACGAAGGCAGATCATAGGGTTTGGAATCGAAAAAAGCGACCTTCATTGTGTTCTCCTTTCAAAGTTCGAGCAGTGCCTCCGCCGTGGCAGAGTCTCCGGCGTTCAGATCGACGTGATAGTACATATCCTCGGCCCCAAGAATCCCGGCGATCTCGCACATTTCACCGGGCGAGCCCAGGATCATCATGCCTTTGCCGGCGTCCCGGATCCTGCGGTATACGTCCAGCCAGTGCCCGGGTCCGGGCTGGCCGGCACCATAGACCCATTGGACCGCTTCCAGCCTGGGAAGCGACAACAGGCTGTCCAGATGCTTTAAGGCACCGATCCCGTCCAGATGGTAGATGCTGTGCGAAAGCCATTCCGTATCCGACCGGACGTCCGGGAGGACAAAGCGGCGGAACATATCTTCGCCTATCATGAAGGAAAAATCGGACTGCAGGATATAGGACGGTTTGTCTGAAAGCAACCCGGCCCAATCGGTGAAACCCGTTTGAGGCATCACTTTGGAAAAATCCATATAGGCTTCCCTCCACGCCGTCCGGATCTCCCAGCATAATCTGAGCACTTCATCCGGTTCGTCGTAGAGATCCGTCAGGAGGTTTTCCGTCCCCCTGAACACGGCGGCCACGTCCAGAACGCCGCCCAGATCGGGCATGGACATCACGACGTTGCCGTCCCACTTTTCGCTGCCGGCCCGATAGATCTCGCGGATCCTCTTCGCCCATATGTTCTCCGGATCGTACCGGACGCGGATGTCTTTGATGTCTTTCCGGTCAGGCGGAAAAAACCAGACCTGGCCGGATGAATTGTCCAGTTTCGCGCCGCAGCAGGCTGCCAGCACACCCGGTCCGAAAGCGTCCATATTGACCCTCGGATACCCGTCTCCCAGATATTTCTGAGTGGACAGGACGGCATCCAGCGTATCCACGATCTGTTCGGGCGTATATGAAAAATCATGACAGGTCGCCTGACTCAGAAAAGGGGCTACCGTTTCTCTGCCTTTCGGATATGCGCCGTGCATCACGATCGAGACGAGCGGCCTTTTCAGCGTTCCTTCGAAAAACCGGACGTGGTTTTCCCTGACCTGATCCAGCTGAGATTTCGTAAAATGGACGCCCATGGGCAATACCTCTTTTTTTGAAAATTGCCTCTGCCCGATCGGGCAGAGGCAGTATTGAAAATCGTGTAAAAAACGATCTATCTCATCATTCGGCAGAGCCGTAGTCGATGAGGATCTGGATCATGAAACCGGTGTAATCCGAGTTGATCGCGTTGATCTGGACCTGGCTTCCATTGGACGTATAGGCCGTGAACTGAACGCTGGAAAAAGTTTCCTGACTTACCGACGTATAGATGTCTTCATTCTGGTAAGAATCATAGGGTTCTCCGTCCATATTGAATTTGGCACCGCCTTCGAACAAGGCTTCGGCCAGACTGTTGGACGTGCTGATAACGAAATCTGCAGAGATTTCTTCAACCCGGATGGTGTATGTGAAAGAAACGGAGCCCTCCAGATTCAATTGAGCCGAGGTCAGATAGTCCGGGCTGATGACTTCAAAACGGACATCTTCATTCAGTCCCGCTTTGGAAAGGATCGTCTGATCCGGAACGGACGGGACCTCGATCTTTCCTACATATTCATTGATCAATGCATCCCCCGTGCCTTTGCCCACTTCGAACTTCGTGCATTCGAAAGAAGCAGAGCCGGAAGCATACTCGCCTTCTGCCATTCCCGTTGCGGACCATTCGTGTTTCAGGCAGGCGCCCGTCGCATTATCCACGACCCAGGTTTCAGTCACCGAAACAGAAGCGACCAGAGCGGTACCGCTCGTTTCATTGATGTATTTGGTGCAGGACCGGCCCAGGAAGGTCTCGCTCGATTTCGACGTATATGCCAGATCCGAAACGTTCGTAAAGAACAGGTAGGACACGTACATAAAGGGGTCTATGCTCTGAGACGCATCGATGAAAGCCATGGAATCGTATCCTTCGGATTCTGCATCGGAGGAGGAGTAGTACAGAGTGCCGCCTTCGACTTTTTTCTGAAGGGCAGATTCACCCTCTTCGCCGATCCAAAGCTGGTATTCGCCGTTGGACGCGACGGTCAATTGATAACTGGTCGATTCTTCGCCTTCTGCTTCTGCGAGGACTTTGATCGTGATCAGGTATTCGTCGCCCAGAAGATTTTTGATCTCTTCGTCCGATTTCATTTCCGCGGTATTGTCATCCCCGGAAGATTCATTGGAAGATTCCTGCGGATCGTCTTCCGAATTCTCACCGCTCTCGATCACTTTGATGATGTCGGTGATGCCGCAGCCGGTCATAACGACAGAGGCCAGCACGCAGACAGCGACAAGCAAAGCAATGAGAGACCACAACTTGTTTGTGTTTTTCATAGTTGCTCCTTATAAAGTGTATTCATATTTGCAGCGGATCAGGTCTGCTGAGTCTCGATGCTCTTGGCCAGTTCGCGCTGCTCTTTGCCGAATTCCTCGGTTTCCTGCTGCAGCGCTTTGGTCACGTTGAACTTAAACTCTTCAGGCTTGTCCACGACAACATGCGTGTAAGAGATGTCGATACCCTTGGTCGAGATGATCTGACGGTATTCGCGCAGCATGTCCCGTTCGACCTGATACCGATCGTCTTCCAGACATTTGGCGACCAGTCTGACCGCCACATTGGAATCCTCATAAGCGCAGACGCCTTTGTAGAAAGGTCCTTCCACGATGGCCGGGATCTTGGCTTTCATGTTTTCCAGATTGTCCTTGAGCAGCTTTTCGATGATCTCAACGGGAACGTCATACGGAAATTCTACGTCCACAACCGCAACCGACAGCTCACGGGACAGGTTGACGACGTTGGAGATATCCGAGTTGTTGACGATCTTGATGTTCCCTGCCCAGTCCAGAAGCTTGGTGCAGCGGATGCCGATCTCGATGACCGTGCCGCGGAAATCGTCGATCGTGATGATCTCGCCGACGTTGTATTCATTTTCAAAAATGATGAACATGCCGGCAATGATATCCGCGATCAGGCTCTGCGCACCAAGGCCTATGACCAGCGTCAAAATACCTACGGAAGCGAGGACCGCGCCGGTATTGACTCCGAATGCCGTCAGGACAAGAACGAACAGCGTCAGGGCGGCTGCGTATTTCACCAAACCGTCCATCAGTGCGACGACTGTCTTCCGGCGGTTGTTTTTGAGCATCTGGTTCTTGAAGATCGTGCGCAGGATCTTGCAGATGAAGTAGACCAGGATGATATAGATGATGCATCTGATCAGCGTAGGCAGATGATTCAGGAACGCCTGCCCTGCTGCAGGGACATCCCAGATGTAGGTGGCGACCCAGTTCGCGAAAGGCGTACCCTGCGTGGCCAGCGATACGATGGCGATGATGACGAAAAGGCCAACGAAACTGGCGCCTACGATCAGCTCGACCTTTGTGAATGCGCTCAGAAACATCTTGGTATCCGCTTTTTTGTCTTTCATGATTTTGCCTCCTTATGAGGATATTGTTGCAATTATTATTTTTTCGTTTTTTGGCTGAAACTGTGAATGATCAAGGATCAGCCGTGATCGTACTGCATGGAATTCATTTCCGAAGACCAGATCGTGTAAGAAGACTCATCGATGATCTCCATGTACCAGCTGTAGCCGATGGCCGTATCCGGGATTCCGATGGCAACTTCGAAATCGTCGTTTGCATCCGTCTGGATCTCAACGGTGTCTTCGAGGGGTTCCATTTCTTCTTCATATGCCCAGACGACTCTGATCTGAGCCGTGACCATGTGGGTGGCTGGCTGTTCGAGATGACCTGTGAAGGTGAGTGAAGTCTCATCTTCCGTGACCGAGTCGACGGTCGCTACGCCGCCCCAGGCCCTCGTTACCGTTTCACTGACGGGATAAGGCTCTTCGAAATCGGCATAGATGGTGTATTTCACCGCGTCGAATTCGTTATCCGGCTGAGCCGTGAAGGACGGATCACGTCCGGAATAGGTGAATACGACCTGCTCTTCACCAAGCATGAAATCGACCTGGTAGAAGAAGACGGAACTCGTGGAACTGAATCCGGTCGTGACGACGAACGGGTCGCCGTCCGCCTCGCCGTAGGCCTGCATGATCTCGTCTGCGCTCACCATATTGAGCGTGCCGTCGAACTCATGACTGATCTCGAGCGGGACTCTTCCGGAGTAGTAGATGATGGTCTCGTTCTCCCAAGGATCTGAGTATCTGATCTCGAGTTCATATTCGACGTCTTTGTATTGTAGCGAGACGTTCCACAAGATCTCTTGCCATTCATCTTCTTCCAACTGATTTTCCTGGTAATGCCATTCGCCGTCCTTGTCATACATGTACAGGTAGGCATAAACGACCGGTTCGAAAGGCGCCGTGGCCATGTTCGTGGAGATCGTCATATCCAGAGAGTCGATATGCTCGGTGACGCTGACCGTAGCCGTTCCTTTGAACACCGAATAGGTATCCGATGAATAGGTGTATGTTTCGTTGCCGAACTTGCCGTATTTCTCGATGACGATCGCGTCGAAGTCGATCCGATTGGGCAGGTTGCCCGTTTCGATATCGACGACCTGTTCAGGAGAATCGAACGTATAGACAGCCTGGGAATCATACATCAGGATGAAGCGGTAGCCGTAGCGGTCGAAATCACCTTCAAAGCCGGAATCCCAGCTGAGATGGGACATCTGAGTCATCCGGTAATCGGCATGGAGCTCATCCGGATCCGGCGTATTCAGGGTGGCGCCGTAAACCGTTCTGTCGATGCTCAGCTGATCCGAATCCTGGGCATAAACTTTGTTCGTATTGGCCGTGATCGTGTAGGCATAACCGGTGATCGCCTGATTCAGATCGTAGCTGAACTCCATCCCTCCGTCGATCAGATCGCCGATGTCCATCACCTCGTTGTAGGAAGAGACAATGCCGGCAGGACCCGTCAGATCGATGTGGAGAGTCAGGGTTTCAACGGCCGGATTCATGATGGAATCGCCGTACACGTTAACGTTCAAAGTATCGAAGGATTCATCGATTTCGACGCCCGCAGTTTCGGACTCGATCTCGATCTCCTCCACCCTGTCTTCAAAGACATGCGTGTCTCTGAAATAACCGATTCCGGAATAGACGACCTTGGAGAGTGCGTCATAGTCCGTGATCTGGATGGTCGTTTCTTCATCTGTCCCTTCATAGGAACCGAGCAGATGGTCGTTTGCATCAAAGAATTCGATGCGGACGGCAAACAGATCCGGATGATCCGAACTGAACCAGGGACTGATCGGAATCGTGAAAACGCCGTTCGAATAGGTCGATGACCCGAGTTCGGGATAGGAGGCCTCAAAGGCTCCGTCGAATTCCCTACCCTCGATCATTTCCAGTTCGACGTTCGTCCCGGTCGAAAGGACCGTTGAGAGTCCGTAAACGTCCGTGTATGTCAGAACGTAGGAATAAGTTGTTTCGTCATAATTCAGTGCGACCGTGTAGGCATCGCCCAAGGTGTCGGACGTGTACAGTTTTTCGAAGACTGTATCGCTGTCGCCGTGCAAGGTCACCCGGAGTTTCAGTTCGGCTCCGGAGGGCACTGTCTCCAGATTCGTCCCGATCTGGAATTCCAGCTGCGTCGGCGTCTCGGAAGCGTTGACCGAACCGGTCGGCTTGAAGACCTGATAGTTCTCGGTGTCATACACGTATTCCGAAACGAACGTGCCGTATTTGGTCAGTCTGACGGTCGTGAAATCAGCTGTAGGCGTGATCACGGCCTGCGCCGCGCGGCCTTCGTACACACCGACTCTGCCACCGGTCGATGCGAACAGTTCGAGCCTGTAGCCGAAGACGTCATATTGTGAACTGAAGCCCGAGTTCCATGTCAGCGAACCGTTCGAGGACAGTTTGTAAGCGGCATAGATCTCGTTTGCATCCGGAACATTGACCGTTGCCTGATAGGTCGTGCGGTCGATCTGGAAGGAAATCTGGGACTGCTGTGCATAAACTTTTCCGCCCGTGTCTCCCGAAGCGACGACCCGGTAGCTGTAGGAAGTATATGTAGGATCCAGCAGCACATGAGCATTGTCATTGGAGCCCGACAAAAGGATCGGGATCTCCTGATCCGGCAGATTGTCTGCGCCCGCGTAAAGCGTCAGGATCAGTGTCAGTTCCTCAACGTCCGGGTTGCGGATCGAATGAGAGCTCACATCGAAGGTGAGTCTGTCGATCAATTCGCTCACAGACAGGTTGACCGATTCCTCGCCCACCTGATAGCTCTGGGATTCATAGGTGTATTCCTCCCTGAACAGCCCGATGGACGTATATGTCAGGGCGGCCCAGTCGTCGATATCCTCGACGACGATGTCGACCTGGCCGGAAGCCCCGCGGTAGGTGCCGATCACCTGCCCTGTTGCATTGAGGGCGTCGATCTGATAGACGAAAACGGGATCCTGCGTTGTAAATCCTGTGTCCAGTTTGATATGGTAGCCGTCGTTCTTGCTCTCGATCGTCGCGTCATCCGGCAGCACTTTGCTGTAGTTTGCGCCGTACAAGCGGCTCACGGTCAGAACCGTCACATCGCCTGACTGCACGGTCTTTGTGTTGCCCCATTCATCCCGCAAAACGAGTGAATATTCATAGGACTGATCCGTGTAGGCCAGATCGATCGCGAAGCTGTTCGTGTCCGAACCGCTCTTCTCGAAAGTCGTGGTGAACTCCAGATCCTGTGAACCGTGAACGGTCACGAAAAGATCCAGATAGCAGCCGTACGGAGCGGACGTCAGGTTAGATGTCAGCGCGAATGAAAGCTGAGCAAGACTCTCCGTCGGAACGAGGGAGATCTCGGGCGCGAAGACGTCAGAAGTTTCCTCGTCGTAAATGTAAGTATCTGTGAAGTAGCCGATCTTTGTCAATTTGGCCGAGACGAAATCGGCAGTCGGATTCAGGGACACGCTCGTTCCGGATCCTTCATAGGACGCAACGACATCCCCGTCCCCGTCAAACAGTTCCAGTCTGAAAGCGAACACGTCAGCGTCGCCCTCAAAACCGGACTGCCAGGTCAGGCTGTTTTTATTGTTCGAAAGGTAAGATACGTAAAGTTCATCCGCATCCAGTTCATTCAGAGAGGCTCCGTAAACGCTGCGGACCAGTTCGAGGTCTGTTTTCGGTGCGGAAGCGAAGGCCAGCGTCTGATCGTTTCCGTCTTTGCCGAGCACACGATAGGAATATGCCGTGATCGTCGGATCGATCGGGATCTGGAAGATGGTCTCTGCGGTATTTTTCTGGAGTTCATAGTAGACCGGCGAACCTTCGAACTGATCCTCGTACAGGATGACTTCAAGTTTCAGGTCGGTGATATCCTGACTGCGGACCTGGTCTGTGGAGACCACGAACTCCAGTTCGGTCATCGATTCGGATACGGTCACATCCGCTTTGTCTTCTCCGACACGCAGCACCGTTTCTTCATAGACATGATCAGTTTTGAAATGTCCGACGGATACGTATTTCAGATAGGTCCAAGCGTTTGCGTCTGCCAGCTGCGCCGAGGCGACGCTGTCCGTGCCTTCATAGGAGGCCAGCAGCTGGAAATCGGAATCGAGCCACTCTACACGGTACGTGAAAACGTCCGGGTCAGGCGTTTGAAAATTTGTCTGTATGGAGATCTGCGTCTCGGTATCCGAGATGACCGAAACGACAGCGTGCGACGGATCTGCTTTGACGTAAGTGGCGCCGAACGACCGGCTCAAAGAGAGCGGGACGTTCTCCTGCTGCTCCAGGATGATCGTTTGGTTATGACCGTCCACATAGGAGAGCGTATAGGAATAGGCGGTGTCGTCATATTCGAGATCTGTGCTGAACGAGAGCGACCCGGCTTCGGACGGTGCGAAATCCTTTTCATAAACAGGGTCTGTATTGCCCGATCCTTTCACGCTCACCCGGAGGTGGAGCGGAAATCTGGCGTCGGACGATCCGGTCAGAGACAGCGTCTGATAGGTCTCTTCGACCGATAAGTGACCTGTCGGATCCGTGACTTCGAATTCTTCGGAGTCATACACGTACATCTCCGTAAAGAAACCGTATTTCGTCAACCGGACGGTATCGAAATCACCGGTCGGTTCGATCAGGACGGACATGTCGGAACCTTCATAGGAGAATACGACCGTTCCGTCGAATGAATCGATCAGCTCCAGTTTGAAGCCGAAGACGTCTGGGTCGCCGTCAAAGCCGGAGGTCCAGTAAAAGCTGCCGTTCGGTTCGTCCAGATAAGAATTGTGGAACGCATCCGGATCGATCCCGTTGAGAGACGCGCCGTAGACGCTGCGGTCATACTGGAGCGGCGTCTTCGAGTGCGTCACGTAAACGGCGGTCTCTTCCTGAATCGTTTCCTCGAACTCATAGATCCGGTAGCTGAAAGCGGTCATAGTCTGATCGAGCTGAATCGGGAAACTGAATTCATCCAGGACGGGCGCCTGCGTGCCTGCGTTCTGGTTCAGACCGAACACCAGCGGTTCGAGTGCGGTATCGCCTGAATAAAGCGTGACTTCAAAGAAGAAGAGGCTTCCGTAGTCGGCCATGTCGAATTGAGGCTCTACGTTGAAGACGAGTTCCTGAAGCGTTTCGTCAGATGTGACGCCGAATTGAGGAGACGGCAGCTCGGAACGTACGAGGATCACTTCCTCGTAGACGTGCTCTTCTCTGAAATAGCCCAGAGAAGCATAGCGCAGAGCCGTCCAGCTTTCGTATTGATCGGCTGTCAGTTCCGCATAAGGCGCATCGTCCGTTCCCTCCCAGGAAACCAGTTCCCTGCCTTCTTCATCCAGCCAGGTGACGCGATACCCGAAAGGCGCGTTCGGATCGGTTTCGAATCCGGTATGCAGAGAGACCGTGAACGTGTCTCCGTCTTCGGACACTTCCGCATCATCCGGTGATACCGGGTCAAAGGTGGCTCCGAACGTGTCGTAACGTTCCTCGATCACATCCGATCCCTCGGCTGTCCTCAGATAGGTGCCTGTGTCGATTCTCTTGACGCTGTAGGCGTAGGAGCTGTCTCCGTAATTGAATTGATAGGACGCGGAATAGTTTCCATCCGCATCGGGCTCTACATAAAGCGTCTCAGTCGTGTCGCCGAAACTGCCGTAAAGCGTCAGCTCGATGGCCAGTTCTCCAGCAGGCGGTTCGACCCGGCCTTCGAAGATCAGGAATGTCCCGCTCTGGGAGACCCGGTCTTCGGCTAGTCTGTAATCATCCACAGGCTCATCGCCTTCCAGCAGGTCTGCGATCCGGTATTTTTCGTCGCTGATCTGGATCGATTTGCCCGACCAGGTGCAGGAAAGTACGAACCGGAGTGTCTCGACGTCTTTGGAAATGAGGAATTCCCCGCTCAAAAAACCGAAATTCTCGTTCTGCCGAGGCTCTTCCTCGGGATTTTCATCCTGCCAAGGCTCAGACTCCGGATTGGAGGGCTCGCTCACATAGATCTGCTCGTCCCCGTTGTAAACGGTCACGATGAAATCCTTGGCCTTTTTCGAAAGATCGCGGTATTCGGCTTCGAAGAAGATGCTGATCTGCTCGCCGTCTTCCGTCTCGTAGGCATTGACCCAGAACGATCCTTCGGGTCTGTCCGCTTCCAGAGTCCTGAAAACTTCTTTATAGTATTCGATAAACCCGCCGACGGCTCCGTTGTCTCCGACCAGTCTGAGCGTGTATTCCGTATTCGGCAGCAGATTATCAAACGAACCTTCCCCGAATCCTTCCCCGGCCGGGAAAGACGCGATGATCTCTCCGTTTTGCAGCACCTGCCACTCGTAATGCTGACCTTCATTCAGCTGAGAGAGCGCGGATTCGTACATGACGTAATCCTGCCCCGCCGACAGGCGGAACGAGTCGATGATGGGAGAGGGTTCGGCATAGTTGGTCAGAATCGTCACGGCCACGACCGCGGCGGCCACGGTGGCGGCGACAGAACCGGCCATCGTCGCGGCGGATTCCGCGACCTTGTGCGTGATCATCTTGATTTTGGACACGCCTTTAAGCTGGGAACCAGTTTTATCCCCAGCACTTTTATCGATCTTCTGTTTCTTTTTCTTTTCGTTGATGTCCTTCAGGTCTTTGACTTTCGGACCCATCCGGCCTACCTGAGGATCATTGGAGGACTCCGGAATACCCTGCTTGAATTCAGGGACATCTGTGAACGTCTGTTCCTTTGTCTTGAATTGTTCCGGAGGAAAATATTTGAACTCGGAAAAACGTTGAAACTCAGGAGGTCTGTAACACTCGTTGTCTCTGTGCGTCTTGTGTTTCATACGAGGCCCTCCTGTCTGCAGCATTCCGAAACGAAGAACAATAAGAGATAGTATTTCATGTCGTATATGTTCTTTATATCATATATTTCGACGAAACGCAAGACAAAAAGCCCCTATTGGCGCACGTTTCTGTTCTTTTTTCTTT
>CADBRS010000033.1 GCA_902797125.1 uncultured Ruminococcus sp. | reverse complement strand
CTGTTCTTTGGCTTTCTTGCTGTTAGCGATAATGTCCGCAATCAGCAGGCCTAAATACACCACGCCGGCCACAATGAGCAACACAGTTAAAATGGTTCCAAGCACTTTTGTGTCCTCCTTTGACCTCTATTAATCTCGGTTTAAAGCTATTTTCCGCAGGAAAAAGCCTATAAGTAACCTCTTACGCATTACATCTTATCACAACAGAAATAATTTTTCAACAAAAAATAACTAAAAAACGTTCAATTTTGTAAAAAGACGGCAAAAAAGGTTCCAAAACCCGCTCATTTGCTCACTTAATGCCGTTTTAGGCGGGGTGGAAAGAGCAAAAAATCGGTTCGAACACTCAAAAACGGTACGATAACCCTGCTCAAAACGGGGGGTTATGTTCCTGAACGCTGCCCCATCCTGCCCGCAGAAGCAAAAAAACTGCCCCTTCCCGCGGTTTTGACCGCGATCGGGAGCAGTTTGATCGATCGATAGATCTTATTTCATGGCTTCTTCCACAGCAACTGCAACAGCGACGGTCGCACCGACCATCGGGTTGTTGCCCATGCCGATCAGGCCCATCATCTCAACGTGAGCCGGAACTGAAGAAGAACCTGCGAACTGGGCGTCTGAATGCATTCTTCCCAGCGTATCGGTCATACCGTAGCTGGAAGGACCTGCAGCCATGTTGTCCGGATGGAGCGTACGGCCAGTGCCTCCGCCGGAAGCGACTGAGAAATATTTCTCGCCGTTTTCGACACACCATTTTTTGTATGTGCCAGCGACCGGGTGCTGGAAGCGGGTCGGGTTCGTCGAGTTGCCTGTGATGGAGACGCCGACTTTTTCAAGTTTCATGATGGCTACGCCTTCAGGAACGTTATCTGCACCGTAGCACCGGACTTTCGCGCGGGCACCGTTGGAGAACGGAACTTCGCGAACGATGGTCACGGTCTCCGTGTAAGGATCGAACTCGGTCTGAACATAGGTGAATCCGTTGATTCTCGAAATGATATAGGCCGCATCTTTGCCCAAGCCGTTCAGAATGACGCGCAAAGGCTTGTTTCTGACTTTATTGGCGTTCAGAGCGATCTTGATGGCGCCTTCGGCTGCTGCGAAAGATTCATGACCGGCCAGGAAGCAGAAGCATTCGGTCTCCTCCGACAAAAGCATTTTGCCGAGGTTTCCGTGTCCCAAACCGACTTTTCTGTTCTCTGCCACAGAACCGGGGATGCAGAAAGACTGCAAGCCGATACCGATATCAGCGGCTGCGTCAGCAGCTTTCTTGTCGCCTTTTTTGATGGCGATAGCAGCGCCTACGGTGTATGCCCATTTTGCATTTTCGAAGCAGATAGGCTGTGTTTCCTGGACGATGGTATAGGGGTCGATACCCTTTTCGTCGCAAATCTTTTTGCATTCATCGATAGAGGAGATGCCGTATTGAGCGAGCACGCCGAGGATCTTGGCTTCCCGTCTCTCATAACCTTCAAATGTTGCCATGTGACACTACCTCCTCATTCTTTGCGCGGATCGATATAGCGGACTGCACCGTCTTCGGGAGCAAATCTGCCGTAATGTCCGATCGCTTTGTTGTATGCTTCGTTCGGCTCCATGCCTTTTTTGATGAAGTCTGTCATCTTGCCGAGTGAAACGAACTCGTAGCCGATGACTTCATTGTTTGCATCGAGAGCCATTTTTGTGCAGTAACCTTCCGTCATTTCCAGATAACGGACACCCTTCTCCTTTGTCCCGTACATCGTGCCGACCATAGAGCGGAAGCCTTTGCCTAAGTCTTCCATACCGGCGCCTATGACCAATCCGTTTTCAGAAAAAGCGGACTGAGAGCGGCCGTAAACGATCAGAGGGAACAGTTCGCGCATCGCCGTGTTGATCGCATCGCAGACAAGGTCTGTGTTCAGTGCTTCCAGGATGGTCTTTCCCGGAAGGATCTCGGCTGCCATAGCAGCGGAGTGCGTCATACCGGAGCAGCCGATCGTTTCGACCAGCGCCTCTTCGATGATCCCGTTCTTCACGTTCAGGGACAGTTTGCAGGCACCCTGCTGAGGCGCGCACCAGCCCACACCGTGCGTGTAAGCGGAGATATCGGAAATCTCTTTTGCCTGAATCCATTTGCCCTCTTCCGGAAGCGGAGCAGGACCGTGATCACAGCCTTTGTTGACTTTGACCTGACGGGCTACGTCTGCGCTCATGGCATAAGGGCATTCACTAACTTTAGCCATTTTTATGATTCCTTTCATAATGATTCGCAACCGCAATGGAACGATCCGTTCCCGAGCGGTCTCCATACCGAGTCAATTATACTAGAAACATAGTAAAAAGTAAATCTTTTTTTTGAAAATCTGAATGAAAACATGATTGACCGATCTTGAAAACATGTGGTATAATGGATCGTCAATAAATACGGAGGTGAATTGCCATTTTTACGAAAAAACTGGTCAGGCAGATGCTGATCGCTCAGACTTTGTCTACGTTGACAGTATCGCTTTGCCTGCTGATCGATAATATCGTCATAGGCCGTTTTCTTGGGGTCAAAGCCCTCGCTGCCTACGGCATGGCCAATCCGGTGCTGCTAATCCTGGCAGCCGTTGCGTCCATGCTCTCCGCAGGCGTTCAGGTTTCCTGCAGCAAGTCGCTCGGACGCGGTTTGCAGGAAGAATGCAATGAGGCTTACTCATCCTCCATCGGCATCACGGCCCTTATTTCCATCCCCTTCATGATCCTGGTTTTCTTTCTTCGAGACCCGATCGCTACGATGCTCGGAGCCGGAGCCGATCCCGAACTGTTTGCAGACACGTCCCAATACATTGCCGGGTTCATCATAGGCGCGCCCGCTTCCATGGCCGCACTGATCCTGGTTCCCTTCCTTCAGATCGCAGGACAGAGCACATTGCTCGTCATAGCGGTCGCGGGAATGACGGTTGCCGATATCGCGCTGGATCTGCTCAATGTCTACGTTTTCCACGGAGGCATGTTCGGCATGGGTCTCGCTTCATCCATCAGCTACTATGTAGGATGTCTTGTCGGTATCATTTATTTCGTTTCCAAAAAAAGCGTCTTCAAGTTCAGCTTTAAACGGATCAAAGCCAAAAAGATGGGCGAACTGTTTAAAGGCGGCCTGCCCAGCATCTTCAATTTGGCCACGATCGTCGTACTCGTTTTCGTGCTGAACAACCTGCTGCTGAATGTCTCCGGAGATAATGCGGTCGCAGCTTTCTCGGTCATTCAGACGCTCGGAAACGCAAGCAACTGTATCACGACCGGTATCGGAGGCGTGACGCTGACCATGGTCGGCATCATGTTCCAGGAAGAGGACCGGGGCGGATTGCGAAAGGTCATCAACCAGCTGTACCGTTACGCTGTCATTCTGGGCATCGTAGTGGGCGGCTTGCTGATCGGTTTCGCTCCCCTACTCGTCAGATTGTTCATTCCCGAGGCAGGCGCCAGTCAGGACATGGCCATCCAGGGTATCCGGATGTTCGCGCTCGGTCTGGTTCCCAGCTGCTTCTGCGGAGCACTCCGGAATGCCTATCAGGCCATCGGCCATCCCGTCTACACCGAGGTTATTTCCCTGTTCGAAGGCGCGGGCTTCCCGATCCTGGTTGCATGGATCCTGAGTTTTCCTTTCAAAGCGACAGGCGTCTGGTATTATTTCCTGGCAGGAGAAGTCCTGACACTGTTAGGTGTTTTCATTTTCTGCTGGATCCAGAACAGAGAGATCCCGTTCAAAAACATGGGCATGCTCCTTCTGGGAAAAGATTTCAGTGTCCCGGCTGAAGAAACTTTCGAAGCCACGGTCACACAGTTGGAAGATGCCATCGCCGTTTCAGAAAAAGTCGGTGAATTCTGCCTCTCCAGAGGTGCCTCCTCCAAAGTAGCCAACCGAATCGCCGTATGCGTCGAGGAAATGTCGACGAACACCGTCGAGCACGGTTTCACCAAAGACAAGAAAAAGAATCACAGTCAATCGGTGCTGGTCCTGCACAAGAAAGATAAATGGATCGTCCGCTTCCGTGACGACTGCACCGCGTTCGACCCCATCCACTATGTCCCGAAAACGAGCAACAAGGATTGCCTGGGTATCCGTTTGGTTCTGGCGATCGCAGACGATGTCAAGTATACCTACTCACTGAATCTGAACAACTTGGCGATCACCATCCATGAGTCCGAACTGGAAAATGCGGAGCCGATTACCGCTTGATCCATTTCTGTTCGATGCAATACCTTGCCAAAGAGCGAACTTCCCCGGTTCGCTCTTTTTTCGACTCGTTTTCTATTGAAAAAAAACTCGCTTTGTGTTATACTACCTCTAACTGTGTTCCAGAAAGGTGTCGTTATGGCAGATATCCGTCTTCATAAAATTATCAATGCCAGAGATTTCAGCGGGCTTCATACGACAGCGGGTGAAACGATTCGTTCACACGCCGTCATCCGGAGCGGCTCTCTCTTCAAGGCGACAACTAAAGACGAGAAAAAACTCAAAGATCTGGGTGTCAATCTGGTCATCGACATGAGAACACCTCAGGAACGGCTGGAAAAGCCAAACCAGGTATTTGAAGGGATCGAGTACCTGTTCGTCCCGCTGCTCAACGATCAGAAGGCAGGCATTTCCAGAGAAGCGGGAGCCTCGATCAAAGGCATGTCGAAGGCCTCGACGTCCAGACAGCATTTTCGCGATATGATCCCAAATCTGGAAGAACTATACCCAGCCGTCGCACAGGATGACGCAACGCTGGATCAGTTTTCCGTCGTTCTGAAAAAGATCATGGAATGGGTCATCGAAGATAAAGGCACTGTACTTTTTCACTGTACAGCGGGCAAAGACAGAGCCGGGATCGTTTCCATGTTGCTGCTCACCATGCTGGACGTTCCGAAAGAAACGATCATGCGTGACTACATGCGGTCCAACAGATATTCGAACAGAGAATCCTACAAATATCTGATCCTCGCCACGCTCTTTAAGTTTGACACGAAATTGGCCAGATTAGCCTTTCACGTAATGCATGCCGAGCGAAGATATCTGGAAGCTTTGTACCGCTATCTCGAATCCGAATACGGCTCCGTGCTGGATTTCATCAAAAACCGCCTGCATATCAGCGATGAGGAACTTCAAGCATTTAAAACCAAAATGCTTCAAAACTGATTCTATCCGCGCTTTTGGCGCGGATATTTTTTGTTTTTCCGCAAAAAAAGAGAGGAAAAAGTGTATAATTGAAGTGGAAAGCAATTCCAAACGGAGGTTTTTATGAAATTAACGTTTATGGGTGCAGGAAGCACCGTCTTTGCCAAAAACGTATTGGGCGACACCATGCTGTGTCCGGTATTCCACGATGTGGACATCGCCCTGTATGATATCGACGCCGTCCGGCTCGAAGAATCCTTCCTGCTGATCACGGCACTCAACAAATCCATGAATGAATCCCGGGCCACAGTCCGGAAATATCTGGGCGTTGAAAACCGCAAGGAAGCTTTGAGAGGAGCCGATTTTGTCGTCAATGCGATTCAGGTCGGGCTCTATGACCCCTGTACGATCATCGATTTCGAGATCCCGAAAAAATACGGATACAAGCAGACGATCGCAGACACGATGGGCATCGGCGGCATCATGCGCGGCATGCGCACGATCCACGTCATGAAAGAATTTGCCAAGGACATTGAAGAAGTCTGTCCCAACGCTTGGCTGCTCAATTATACCAACCCCATGGCCATGGTTTCCGGCTATATGCAGCTGCATACCGGCGTCAAAACGGTCGGGCTCTGTCACAGTGTTCAGGCTTGTCCCGGCGGAATTCTGTCAGGTGTGGATATGCTTGACAAACTGGACGGATGCATCACGAAGATCGCGGGCATCAACCACATGGCATGGCTTTTGGAAATCTATGACAAGGACGGCAATGACCTCTATCCCGAGATCCGCCGCCGCGCCAAAGAGAAAAATGCGACCCAGAAGCATCACGATATGGTCCGCTTCGACTATATCGAAAAATTCGGCTACTATTGCACGGAGAGTTCCGAGCACAACGCAGAATACAACCCGTTCTACCTCAAAGCAGGCAGAGACGACCTCATTGAAAAATTCAACATCCCGATCGATGAATATCCGCGCAGGTGCATCAACCAAATCAATTCCTGGGCTGCACAGAGAGACAACCTGCTCGCAGGAGGAAACGTCCAGCATACACGCTCAGGAGAATATGCATCCCGTATTATGGAAGCCGTTGTCACGAACACCCCTTACAAGATCGGCGGCAACGTATTGAACCGGGGCAGCATCTCCAATCTTCCCTACAACGCATGCGTCGAAGTTCCCTGCCTCGTCGACAATAACGGGATCACCCCGACGATGGTCGGAGATCTGCCCCTGCAGCTCGCCGCTATGAACTCTTCCAACATCTACCCGCAGATGCTCACGATCGAAGCCGCCTACACAGGCAAGAAGGAAACACTTTATCAGGCGGCTCTTATGGAACCGCACACCGGTGCACAGCTGTCCACAGATGAGATCGTTTCGCTTTGCGACGAACTGATCGAG
>CADBRS010000032.1 GCA_902797125.1 uncultured Ruminococcus sp. | reverse complement strand
GGGATAAAAAGGCTTGAAAGTATTGACAATCTATGGAAAAAATGATAGAATACGTGCTAACTGCGTAAGGGGTAACTATGCCCTTTTGACAGTTTTTGATGATTGAGGAAAGGAGGAAGAACAGGATGCCAACATTCAATCAGCTTGTCCGACAGGGAAGAGCCGACAAAACTTGGAAGTCTAAGTCGCCTGTCCTTCAGCACGGTTTCAACACGCTGAAGAACCAGCAGACAGACCAGGCCAGTCCCCAGAAGAGAGGCGTTTGTACAAAGGTAAGCACCACGACCCCGAAAAAGCCGAACTCCGCGATCCGTAAGATCGCCAGAGTGCGTCTGACAAACGGCATGGAAGTGACATGCTACATTCCGGGTATCGGCCATAACCTGCAGGAACACAGCGTGGTTCTGATCAGGGGCGGACGTGTCCGTGACTTGCCTGGTGTACGTTACCACATCATCCGCGGAACACTCGATGCGCAGGGCGTGACCGGACGTATGCAGGGCCGTTCCAAATACGGCGCTAAAGCTCCGAAGAAAAAGAAATAATCTTTTGGAGCCTCATAGGTAAAAAGCATATTGAATGCCCGTCCGTTCGTCCTTATTTTTATACGACCGAAGACGGCGCGTACAGAAGTTTTGCTTTTGAGTACCGATGATCTCATATTTTTGGTGAAGGAGGGAAGAACAGTGCCAAGAAGAGGTAAAATCGCAAAGAGAGACGTTTTGCCGGATCCTATGTATCGTTCGAAGCTTGTGACGAGGTTGATCAACAACGTCATGTATGATGGCAAGAAGGGCGTAGCCCAGTCCATCGTATATCAGGCTTTCGAAATGGTCAAGGAGAAGACCGGCGACGACCCGCTGGAAAAATTCCAGAACGCTTTGGAAAACATCATGCCCGTTCTTGAGGTCAAGGCACGCCGCGTCGGCGGTGCGACCTACCAGGTGCCGATCGAAGTCCGCGCAGAGCGCAGACAGACATTGGGACTCCGCTGGCTCGTCAATTACGCACGTGCCCGCAGCGAGAACACGATGGCTGAACGTCTGGCCAACGAAATCGTTGACGCCAACAACAGCACCGGCGGTGCCTTCAAGAAAAAAGAAGAAACGCACCGTATGGCAGAAGCCAACAAAGCATTCGCTCATTACAGATATTGAGCGTTCATTCGAAATCATTTTCAAACAATCCACTTTAAAGGAGACTCAGTTTTATGCCAAGGGAATACTCACTTGAGCGTACCAGGAATATCGGCATCATGGCGCACATCGACGCCGGTAAGACTACGACAACGGAACGTATCCTTTTCTATACAGGCAAGACGCATAAGCTGGGCGAAGTTCACGAAGGTGCCGCAACCATGGACTGGATGGAGCAAGAAAGGGAGAGAGGGATCACCATCACTTCCGCAGCTACCACCTGTTACTGGAAGGGACACCGGATCAATATCATCGATACACCCGGTCACGTCGACTTCACGGTCGAAGTCGAGCGTTCCTTGAGGGTGCTGGACGGTTCCGTCACGGTTTTCTGTGCCAAGGGCGGCGTCGAACCTCAGTCCGAGACGGTCTGGAAGCAGGCCGACAAGTACAAGGTCCCGCGCATGGCTTACGTGAACAAGATGGATATCACGGGGGCAAACTTCTATCGGGTCATTGACATGATGAAAGACAGACTTCATGCCAATGCCGTTCCGATCCAATTGCCGATCGGCGCCGAAGCCGCTTTCCGCGGGATCATCGATCTGTTCAATATGGAAGCCGATATCTACTACGATGACCTGGGCAAGGACATGCGTGTGGAACCCATTCCGGAGGACATGGTCGAAAAGGCCGAGTCCTACCGCAGCGCACTCATCGAAGCGATCGCCGATTACGACGACGAGGTCGCAGAACTGTATCTCGAAGGCGAGGACATTCCGGTCGAGACGCTGAAAGCAGCTCTCCGCCGCGCGTGCCTGGACAATCAGATCGTCCCGGTCGTGTGCGGAACGTCCTACCGCAACAAAGGCGTCCAGAAATTGCTCGACGCAATCGTGGACTACATGCCTGCTCCGACCGACATCCCCGCCATCCGCGGCATCAACCCGGATACCGAGGAGGAAGAGGACAGACATCCGTCCGATGACGAACCTTTCTCAGCTTTGGCCTTCAAGATCATGACCGACCCTTATGTCGGAAAGTTATGCTTCTTCCGCGTCTACTCGGGCGTGGTCAAGGCCGGGGATATCGTTTACAATTCCGTCAAGCAAAAGCGCGAGCGCATGGGAAGGATCCTTCTGATGCACGCGAACAACCGTACCGATATCGACGCCTGCTATTGCGGCGACATCGCGGCGCTGGTCGGCGTGAAATTCACGACGACGGGCGACACGCTGTGTGACGAGGGCCATCCGGTCATCCTGGAGTCCATGGAATTCCCGGAACCCGTCATCCACGTGGCCATCGAGCCCAAGACCAAGGCCGGCCAGGAAAAACTGGACCAGGCACTCGGCAAGCTGGCTGAGGAAGACCCGACCTTCAAGGCTTATACCGACGAAGAGACCGGTCAGACCATCATCGCCGGCATGGGCGAGCTCCATCTGGACATCATCGTGGACAGACTGCTCCGTGAATTCAAGGTGGAAGCCAACATCGGCAAACCGCAGGTCGCCTACAAAGAGACCATCCGCAAGAGAGTCGACTACGAATGCAAATTCAAACGTCAGACAGGCGGTTCCGGTCAGTATGCACACGTCAAGATCATATTGGAGCCCAACGAACCCGGCAAGGGATATGAATTTATCAATGCCGTGACGGGCGGTGCCATTCCCAAGGAATACATCGAACCTGTCAACCAGGGTATCCAGGGCGCCATGCAGTCCGGTGTGCTTGCAGGTTATACGGTCGTTGACTGCAAAGTCACTTTGTATGACGGTTCCTATCATGAAGTTGACTCATCCGAGATGGCGTTCAAGATCGTCGGCTCCATGGCCTTCAAGGAGGCTATGAAACTGGCCGATCCGGTTCTGACCGAACCGATCATGAAAGTCGTCGTCATCGCCCCGTATGAATATATGGGCGACGTCATGGGCAACCTGATTGCCAGACGCGGTGTGATCCTCTCGACCGAGGAGCAGAACGGCAATACCGAGATCACCGCAAACGTACCGCTGTCTTCTATGTTCGGCTATGCCACGGATCTGAGATCCAGAACACAGGGACGCGGACAATACACGATGGAACCTTCCCACTTCTCCGAAGTGCCGAAGTCCATTATGGATGAAATTGTTAAGGCCCGTAAAGGTTGAAGGCCTTCAGTTTACGATTAAAAATTATTAATGGAGGAATTTCAAAATGGCAAAGCAAACATTTGAAAGAACAAAGCCCCACGTTAACATTGGTACCATCGGACACGTTGACCACGGCAAAACCACTCTGACCGCCGCGATCACCAAAACACTGGCTCTGAAGAACAATAAGATCGAATTTATGGCATATGACCAGATCGATAACGCTCCCGAAGAGAAGGCAAGAGGTATCACAATCAACACCCGTCACGTCGAGTATGAGACAGAGAAACGTCACTATGCTCACGTGGACTGCCCCGGTCACGCTGACTACGTCAAGAACATGATCACCGGTGCTGCCCAGATGGACGGCGCTATCCTGGTCGTTGCCGGTACAGACGGCCCTCTGCAGCAGACTCGTGAGCACGTTCTGCTCGCTCGTCAGGTCGGTGTTCCTGCTATCGTCGTGTTCCTGAACAAGACAGACCTCGTCGATGACGAAGAACTGCTGGATCTTGTCGAGATGGAAGTTCGCGACCTTCTCTCCAGTTACGATTTCCCAGGCGATGACATCCCTGTCATCCGCGGTTCTGCCCGTAACGCTCTGGAATCCACATCCACAGATCCGAACGCACCTGAATACAAGTGCATTTGGGAACTGATGGATGCAGTCGACAGCTACATTCCGACTCCGGAACGTCAGGCTGATCTGCCTTTCCTGATGCCCGTCGAGGACGTCTTCTCCATCTCCGGCCGTGGTACGGTTGCTACGGGCCGTGTTGAGCGTGGTACAGTCAAAGTCAGCGACGTCGTCGAAATCGTCGGCCTCTCTGATGAGAAGAGATCCACCACCGTTACTGGTGTCGAAATGTTCCACAAGCTGCTGCCTGAAGCACAGGCCGGTGATAACATCGGTGCTCTGCTCCGTGGTGTCGCTAAAGACGAGATCGAAAGAGGACAGGTCCTGGCTAAACCCGGATCCGTTCATCCTCACACGAAGTTCGTAGGCCACGTCTACGTTCTGACTGAAAAAGAAGGCGGCCGTTCCAAGCCCTTCTTCTCCGGCTATCGTCCTCAGTTCTATTTCAGAACGACCGACGTTACCGGTGTCATCAATCTGCCTGCAGACGTTGAAATGTGCCGTCCCGGCGACAACGTCGACATGACAGTTGAACTCATTACTCCTATCGCTTGCGAGCAGAGCCTCCGTTTTGCTATCCGTGAAGGCGGCAGAACAGTCGGTTCCGGCGTCGTTGCTAGTATCATAGAGTAATCTCTTTCAAATTCTTTCCGATTCAATCGGAAAACATATCATGGTCCGGTGCGGGTTTTCCCGATACCGGACCATGATTCCAACCACATATCATATATCACGAATATCTTTGGGGATGGGTGAAATTCCATACCGGCGGTATAGCCCGCGAGCTTTTGCTGAACAGGTCAGATTCCTGTGCCGACAGTATAGTCTGGATGAGAAAAGAGATAAGTGGCCGGTCATGATTGCGCTCAAAGATGGACTTCTTTGAGCTTTTTTGTTTTTGGAGTCATGACGACGACGCTTTCTCAAATCATTGGAGAGCGAAATGGAACAAAACAACAATTTGGATACAGAAGAAAAAAACGAGCCCACGGACTCGTCTGAATACAGCACAGCTGAGACTGAGGACCAGGATGAATCTGTTGTACAGGAAAATCATCCTGCGCACAAAAGGAGACGCAAGGGATCCGATACGATCCGGCACGTCATCGCGTGTGCGATCTTTATCGCGATCGCGTTCGCTGTGGAATTCGTTTTTCATATCAAGGTCAATTTCCTGACTTTCGACGCCAAAGACGCGATCTTGTCGATCGGAGCAATGGCATTGGGACCGATCTCAGGGCTCGTTATGTCGCTGGCTCTATCGCTTCTGGAGTTAATAACCATCTCAGACACGGGTTTATGGGGATTCCTCATGAATTTCGTCTCGACCGGTGTCTTTGTGGTCATTTCAGGGTTGATCTACCGCAAATGGCGGAATCTGGTCGGTGCAGGCGTAGGGCTTTTGTGCTCTGTCGTCTCCATGACTGGGGTCATGATGGCCATGAATTTGTTGGTCACCCCGATCTATATGGGTGTGGACCGGAGCACGGTGGCCGGGATGATCCCATCCTTGCTCCTGCCTTTCAATCTGCTTAAGGCTTTACTGAATGCATCCCTTGTCTTGATCCTTTACAAGCCTTCCGTGACGGCTTTGCGCGCGTCCGGCTTGATCCGGTCCGACGGGGATGGCAAAAAGTTCAAATTCGGTAAACGGAGCGTCCTTGTCTTGATCCTCGGGGTCCTTTTGGCTGCCGCATCCGTATGCCTGATGATCTTTGTCATGAAAGGATCGTTCAGCTGGACCTGAGAATGCCAGCATACAAATGAATATAGTCTTTAAAGGCATAGCAAAGGGCAGACGCGGCGTCTGCCCTTTGTGATGGGATGATGGTGTTTTGGAAGGGGTTAATAGTCGAAACGTTCTTTGTCCACGGTGATTTGGGTGGCCAGCTTTTCACCTTCATAAGGTTTGCGGATCTCCAGCATATTGAGAACGGTATAGCCTTTGGATCGAAGAAATGCGATCATGCCTTGGTTGTTCGGGTGAACGAAATTATATATGGTTTCTTCGCCCAAAGAAGCCCCTAGTTCTTCGGCTTTTGCAAACAGCCTTGACCCGATGCCGTTCCTGCGGCAGTCTGCCTTGACAAAAAGGTGTTCCACCCACAAGCAATTCCCGTCGATTCGG
>CADBRS010000031.1 GCA_902797125.1 uncultured Ruminococcus sp. | reverse complement strand
CGGTCTCCAGGCATAAAAAATCAGGCTGAGGATCAGCAGGGCCAGGTTCCGGTATTTGACCGGAACAGCATAATAAATGAGCAGAGTCGCGGGAAGGAACAGAAAGATGAAAACGAATGATGAAAACAGCATCTGAAAACCCTCCTCTCAACTCAAGTTTCTGTTCATATTGTACCACTATCTGCACCGAAGGACAACCGAAAAAGAGGAAACAGTCCTGATTTGACCGAGCAAAAATGGCTCCTCCAATTCGGAAAAAGTTAGTTGGGCCCAAAAAAGTATACCGGACAACTTACTTTTACGTACAATCTTTGTCAAAAAGTCAAAAATGTCAAAAATGTCAAAAAGTCCCGTGCGGTCGCGCGAATTTACGCGCGCACGCAACTATTTCTTGGTAAAATGTGGTATAATAACTATGTATGTGCAATTTTAGCTACTGCTATATAATCGAAAAAGTCTCGGGAGGTTTATGTGAACGAGAATCAAATAAAAAGCGGCTCCCTCGATATACCCAGAATTACTCGAAGAGAAGCCGATAACAGACATCTTTTGAGTCGGGAAGTGCTGGACATGATGCATCTGGTGCCGACGGGCAATCCTGCAGCATTTGAGGTAGGCCCGGACGGAAGTATCATCTATTTCTTCGATCCGACCCGTGTGACCGAAGCGCCGCCTGAACAGTGGTATGCTCCGACATCCAAAAAAGCGCCGATGACGCTGGACAGCGGAACCGTCATCGGAAAAACTACATTCAAAAGAGCGCAAAGCCAAGGTTACTATACCAAAGACAGGTTGATCCAAAAGCATTATTCCGTCGTGGAAGAACCGGTGGCTTACACCATACGGAACGATAAATCCATCGTATATTTTTACGATATCAAAACGGCTGTCAGGTTGCCTTTGCCCTGTGCCAAATGCGGCAAAAACGAACGCTACCGTCACAAACTGTGCAGAGAGTGCTTCGAAAAAGATCTGGCCGTCAGACGGGCTGAGGGAGATCAGTACAGAAACCGGGCTTACGGGATGAAGAGAGAGAAGGTTCTTTTCTTCGATCTGGAACTGACGGACGTTTATGTTCATGACGAGATCATTTCCATCTCGATCTGCGACGGAAACGGCAAAATATTGATGGATACGCTGGTCCGGCCGGTCAGAAAAAAGAAATGGCACCGGACAGAACGGATTCACGGCATCACCCCTGCCATGGTGGAAAATGCACCTTTGCTCAACGATCTGATTCCGCAGCTCAAGGAACTTTTCGCCAATGCCGACAGATTGATTGCTTATGGCGTTTCAACCGATTTCAGCCATATCAAGTATATCTACGATACCGAAAAGGAAAGGGAAGCTTTAAAGAAGAAGACCCGGGACTGTGCCGCGGAATTTGTCAGGTACGCTCATGAGCATGATCCTGATCTGGTCCACATGTCTTTGATCGATGCTATGGAGTGCCTGGGTATTTCGTGGGGCGAAGGCATTCCCCATACGTCCGTCGCAGATACGATTGCCTGCCAGAAAGTCTGGGACTGCCTTTTCCCGAACTACTACGATGACTGATTTGAGGAAGGACTATGGGAATAATATTCGGCAAAGATGAACCGCATGCGCAATATGACAATGTTGTTTGCGTGAGGACAGTCTATGACAACGTCCAGCTGGCTGTTGTCGAAAGCATGCTCATTGCGGAAGAGATACCTTATCTTCTGAAAGAAAGAGGCGCCGGCAGTTCCGTCAAGATCATCACGGGCTTTTCGGTTTTCGGCACGGACATATTCGTTGACAAACGGATGGAGGAAAAGGCTCGGGAACTGCTCCATGCTCTGCTGGATGCCGATCCGGATGAAGACTCGGACGAGACGGCGAACGTCGAACAGGAAGGGAATGATTCCGGTGAAGAAGTTTAAGGAAATATTGCTCTGCAAATACGGCGAGATCATTCTCAAAGGGGCGAACCGCAAATTTTTCGAGGATACGCTTCTGAAAGAATTGCGCAGACGTTCCGCCAGGTTCGGCCGGTTCGACATTTATTATTCGCAAAGTACGATTTATATCGTGCCACTCGATGAAGAATCCGATCTGGACGGAATGTATGCGTCAGCATCCAAAGTTTTTGGAATCGTTGCGATCACGCGAGCGGCAGAATGTGAAAAAAACATGGACGCGATCCTGGAACTGGCCAAAACGTATATTCCGGATTTCCTGACCGGAGCGAGCACATTCAAGTGTGATGCCAGACGCTCGGATAAAACGTTCGAAAAAGACTCCATGGAGATCTCAGCCGAAGTTGGCGGAGCACTGCTGGAAGTCATGCCACACTTGAAAGTGGATGTTCACCATCCGGATATCACGGTGCGTATCGAGATCCGGGAGCAGGCCGCTTACATCCATGCCGGACAGCAGCATGCTGCGGGCGGCATGCCGGTAGGCTCAAACGGAAAAGGATTGCTACTTTTATCCGGGGGCATCGATTCACCCGTGGCCGGTTACATGATGGCCAAGAGAGGCATGCGTCTGGAGGCTGTTCATTTTGAATCTTTTCCATACACTTCCGAACTGGCTCGGGAAAAAGTTTTCAGACTGGCGGATCAGATGTCGGACTACACAGGCAACCTTCTGGTCCACGTTGTTTCGCTGACCCACATTCAGGAAGTCTTGATGAGGGATTGTGAGGAAGATTATTTTACATTGCTTTTGCGCCGATTTATGATGCGAATTGCATCGGAAATCGCGATTCGCAACGGCTGTAAGGCCCTGATCACCGGAGAGAGTCTGGGTCAGGTCGCTTCCCAGACGATCGAAGCGATCACATCAACGGAAGACAGAGCATCACTTCCCGTCCTGCGCCCCTGCATCGGTTTGGATAAAGAAGAAATCATTCAAATATCCCGGAGAATAGGGACTTTCGACATTTCGATCGAACCGTATGAGGATTGCTGCACGGTTTTCACACCAAGGCATCCCAGAACCAAACCGGATCTGGATAAAGTCCGGGCACAGGAAGCTAAAACAGATTTTGACACTTTAGTTGGAGAAGCATTGGAAAGCGCCTACAGGATCTGGACCGGTCCTGACAGAAAAGAAAGAGGGGAAAATCATGGATAAGTTTTATACGATGACCATTGCCGGTTGCAAAAGAAGTTTGCCGATTTGCAAACTGAACGACGAACTTTGTATCGCGGGCTTCGTGATGTTCGGTGATCCCGAGATCACGACTGCGTGCGCAAAGGCTCTGCTTGCAAAAGCACCGGAATATGACTATATTTTGACGGCGGAGTCCAAAGGCATTCCGCTTGCCCACGAGATGTGCCGTCTGGACGGAAACAGATGGTATGTTCTGGCCAGAAAAGTTCCGAAGCTGTATATGCAAAAAGTCGTTGATGTGGTCGTTAAATCAATCACGACAGAAAGAGAACAGCACCTCTATCTGGATCAGGCCGACATGGACAAAATGCGCGGCAAGAAGATCCTGATCGTAGACGACGTTGTTTCGACCGGCGAATCGCTCAAAGCCCTTGAAAAACTGACCGAAGAGGCGGGCGGTATCATCGTTGGCCGCATGACCGTTTTGGCAGAAGGCAAGGCTGCCGATCGCAAAGATCTGATCTATCTTGAGAAGCTGCCGCTTTTCGACAAAACAGGGAAACCTTTGGATTGAAGAGGAGTCTGCCATGGCTGAATTTTTATCTGCAAAAGACAGAAGAACACATTACTGTGCTCAACTGCGAGAAGAAAACATAGGGCAGGAAGTCTGCGTGATGGGATGGGTCCAGCGTCAGCGCGACCTTGGGTCTTTGATTTTCATAGACTTAAGAGATCGGACCGGCATTTTGCAGATCGCATTCGATAACGAGACGGATCCCGAGATATTCAAAAAAGCCTTTTCGATCCGCAGCGAATATGTCATCGCTGTCCACGGCGTTGTCCGCCACCGCGGAGAAGGAGCGGTCAATCCGAACCTTCCGACCGGCGCGATCGAGGTTTTTGCAAACGAGTTGAAGATCCTTTCCGCTGCTCAGACACCTCCCTTTGAGATCAATGACGCGAAAAAAGTCAGAGACGATATCGCTCTGAAATACCGTTATCTGGATTTGAGAAGACCCGAACTCCAGAAAAATATCCGTGTCCGGCATGATGTTGCCCGCATCGCACGGGAGTATTACTGGGAAAACGGGTTTATGGAAATCGAGACGCCCATGATGATCAAGCCGACTCCGGAAGGAGCCCGGGACTATGTTGTTCCGTCCCGTATCCACAGAGGATGTATGTATGCGCTGCCTCAATCCCCTCAGATCTACAAACAGCTGCTGATGGTGGCAGGTTTTGACCGCTACTTCCAGCTGGCCCGCTGCTTCAGGGATGAAGACCTCCGCGCGGACAGACAGCCTGAGTTCACACAGATCGATATTGAAATGTCATTTGCGACACAGGAAGATATCATGGATGTCAACGAAGGTTTCATCCGTCGTGTTTTCAAGGAAGTGCTGAATGTGGACGTTCCGCTTCCCATGCCCAGAATGACTTATGCGGATGCCATCGAGTTTTACGGATCGGATAAACCGGACACCCGGTTCGGTATGCTGATTCAGAACGTATCCGATACGGTCGCAGACTATGATTTTTCTGTTTTCCGCGATGCGGTCGCAAACGGCGGCAGCGTCAGGGCTATCGTGGCGAAAAAGGCCGCGGAGACTCTGTCCAGGAAGGAAATCGATAAACTGACTGAGCATGCACGCGGAATTGGCGCAAAGGGATTGGCATTTATCCGTTGGATGGAAGATGCTCCCAACTGCTCTTTCGGTAAATTCTTGACAGAAACACAGCTTTCCGACCTTTGCAAGAAACTCGACATGGAAAAGGGTGACGTGGCTTTATTCGTCGCAGATCAGGACAGGGTCGTTCTTCCGACGCTCGGTGCGATCCGCAACATTTTGGGCCAGAAACTGAACCTGATCCCGGAAGGGCAGTATAATTTCCTCTGGATTGTGGAATTCCCGTTCTTTGAATGGAATGAGGAAACACAGCATTGGGATGCTATGCACCATCCTTTCACCATGCCTCTCGATGAGTGCCTGCCTTATCTGGAATCCGATCCGGGCAAAGTCAGAGCCAAATGTTACGATATGGTTTTGAACGGGACGGAACTGCTGTCCGGTTCGATCCGTATCACCGACTGGCAGCTTCAGGAAAAGATGTTCAAGGCATTGGGGCTCACCCCGGAAGAAATCGACCGGAAGTTCGGTTTCCTCGTTGATGCATACAAATACGGTGCACCGCCTCACGGCGGATCCGCCATGGGACTGGACCGTCTGACCATGATCATGACAGGCGCTGACAGTTTGCGCAACGTCGTTGCGTTCCCGAAAGTCCAGAACGCAAGTGAATTGATGTCTCAGTGTCCTGCTCCCGCCGATCCGAAGGCATTGGAAGAATTGGGCATTGCATTGATCCAAGAACCGGAAAGCAAAGAGTAAAGTCTATTGGAAGGAGGAGTTATGTCATCCAAGCAGTTTGAGTTACTTTCCCCTGCAGGCAATTTTGAAAAAATGAAAGTGGCCATTCTGTACGGAGCGGATGCGGTCTATTTTGCCGGAAAGCAATTCGGCATGAGATCTGCCGCAGACAACTTCTCCGTTCAGGAAATCAAGGAGGCCTGCACCTATGCCCATCAAAGAGGGAAAAAGGCATATCTGACCTGCAACACCATCCCAAGGACGGACGAGTATCCGGAACTGATCCGATTCATCAACGAGATCAAAGATGCGGGCGTCGACGCTTTCATCTGCACGGATCTGGGCGTGATCGCGACGATCCGGGACATCATCCCGGACGCGGAGATCCATATTTCCACTCAGGCCAGTATCATGAGCCCCGCCGCGGCAAAAGCATATGCTGCACTCGGGATCAAAAGACTCGTGCTGGCGCGGGAACTGACGTTTCCTGAAATCAGACAGATCAGGGAAGCGGTCGGACCCGATGTGGAACTGGAAGCTTTCATCCACGGTTCGATGTGCGTTTCGATCTCAGGCAGATGCTTGCTGGCCAATGAATTGAACGGCAGGGACGGCAACCGCGGGACCTGCTCACAGCCCTGCAGATGGAATTACGTTCTGCTCGAGGAAAAAAGGCCTAACAGCCCGATACCGATCGAGCAGAACGAATACGGGACATTCATCATGTCTTCCAAAGACATGTGCACTATCGACCTGATCCCGGAATTGCTGAACAGCGGCATCACTTCTTTTAAGATCGAAGGGCGGATGAAGAGTGCGTATTACACGGCCGTCGTTACGAACACCTATCGTATGGCTATCGATTCATACCTCAAAGATCCGTCCGGCTATGAAATGAAGAAGGAGTGGATGGATGAACTGGAAAGCGTATCTCATCGGACTTACGGGACAGGGTTTTATCAGGTCAAACCGATGGAAGACCCGCAATTGGTGGATGAATGCGGCTACATCCGTGAAAAAGCCTATTATGCGATCGCGGACTATGAAAAAGAAGACTGTGTACGCACCGAACTGCAAAAGCTTGAGGACAAAGGCATACCTTTTCAAACTGCAGAGGGCCGCTTGAGCCGCTTCCATCAAAAGAACAAGATCTGCTCGTTCGAAGAAGTGGAGGTGCTGAGTCCTTCCAAAATCGGTGTCGGTGCCAATGTCGGTCAGCTGTGGTCCGAGAACGGAGAACCTTTGGAATCCGCCCCTCATCCGGACATGATCTTTTGGTGCAGACTGCCTTTTGAAGTCAAAGGGGGAGACATCATCCGTGCTTCGGCAGGAGTTGGGATGGTCAAAAGGGCACCCGATACGCTATGATGGACAAGATCAAATTGATTTACCCCATAATTGTGGAAGGTAAATACGACAAAATCAAAATCGAATCGATTTTCGAGACCCCGGTCATCACCACAGAGGGGTTCGGAATATTCAAGAATGTTGAAAAACGGGCATTGATCAAAAAACTGTGCGACAAAAGTCCGGTTATTGTTCTCACAGACAGTGATCGGGCCGGCAAGGTGATCCGCTCGCATCTGTCCTCACTTGTCCCGCCGGATCGCGCAATCCAGGTGTACGTGCCTCAGCTGGAAGGTAAAGAGCGCCGAAAGGACGCACCTTCGGCAGACGGTTACCTGGGCGTCGAGGGGTTGAACAGGGAGATCCTGATCCGGGTATTGAGCCCTTACGCGGGAGAACCCGGACAGACCGGTTTTTCATACCGGGAAATCACGACCCGCGAAATGTACGAACTCGGGCTGACTGGTCACTCAGACAGTGCGCTGAAAAGGGACAGATTGTGCAAACAGATCGGGTTGCCCGAGCATATGACGGCAAAAGCTTTCCGGAAAGCGCTGGGCCTTCTGATGGGGCCGGATGAGTTGAGGAAAATGCTGCAGGAATAGTGTTCCAGAAATTTTGATCCGTGTTTGAATATTAATTCGCATAATCAAGCAGGCAAGAACAAACATAAACAAGGCCAGCAGTGTCACCCTGTGACGCTGTGGCACTTGCATTTAAAGGGTATATTTGGTATAATAAGCCTAACGCGTCTGGGCTCGTAATGGCTTCGACGGGGAAACAGAGGCATGACAAGCGTGGCAGGCCGAGTAATCCTGTAAACTGCTCAACTTTAAAAAATAAACGACAACGAATCTGTTGCTGTAGCTGCCTAACCGCAGCGTCGCGGAGGTGCGCCTCCGCCCGTTCTCCCCGAGCTAATCGCGGCTTGGGATCAGAACGTCATTAAGGCGATGAACGTGTGATTCGGGAGCCATACCGGACCGCATGTATTTCTGGCTACCGCTCTTTCAGTGGGCTCCCATACTGAAGGAGAGGGGAATTTGATTTGAGAGCTGCCCACGGAGAAAATTGTGTTGAAGTTTTTTCGGACAGGGGTTCGACTCCCCTCGGGTCCATCAAGTAGACCACCGTTTTGTTTTAGAGACGGTGGCTTTTTTTGAAACAGGGGTGCCTATGTTAAAAAAATTGATTGCTTCCATACTGATCCTGATCATGGCATTGCAGATCTTTGCCTCATGCGGAGAGCAGGGATCCCGGGAAACCGATACGGGTCATGACATAGAATCCGGCGATTCATCCGAAACGGATAAGGATCCTGGTCAACAGGGCATTACGGTCAAGGGTGATGATGAGCTTGTCGCCACACTCGGAGGAAAGAGCGTGGATATGTCTCCTTGGGGTTACTTGTGGCGCAGTGATCTTGCTGTTCAGGAAACCGCAGAAGCTTATTTTATCCCTCACCGTTTGAAGAGGATCGATGAAGTCTATCGGACTTTATTGTCCGATTTAGGTGAGGAAGGCGCTAAATCCCTGTTTTATGCCAATCAAACCGACATCGGGGAGGAACTGTTGCCGGCACCCGAGGAACCCCTGCTCACCGCTCTGTTGTGGGAGGGCCCCTTAACACAGTATACAGTGGAATTGGAATGGCCTGAGGGGACCGAGATCCCGAGTATCAGTGACATTGAGGTCAGGACATATCCCACCGCATGGGGCTGGTTCGGATGGACCGTCGACCGGGAAATGCTGTATGACGGCGCAACGAATGAGCGCACATACAGATACCTGCCTCCTTCCGGTTTGGAGATCGACCACAGTTACAATACGAAAACCGAAGCATGTACGGAAATGATCGCCGTATTTGCTCCGGAAGGAACGCCGGTTCCGGAGATCCATATCACGGGCGACAGTCTTGGCAAATGGAAGACCATGAAAATGACTGTTGAATGGGGACTGAACGAAAGTGTTCCGGACTGGAAAGGCGAGATCGAGAATCACGTTTCCTATTTTTCGACACCGGTCATTGAAGGGAAAAGAGCGGAGATTACCTGTCTTTACACCTCTAATTCCAAATACGGGCTGGAAAGCAGGCTGACGTTCATCATCGATCGCGAAAAAGGTCTCGGCGCAACCATCAATCTCAAGGATCTGCTGAAAGGGCCGATCTATGTGCCGGAAGCAGGACTCTATTTCAGTCCCGCCATGACCAAAACGACCGGCAGTGAATTCATTGCAAAACAGATCGCTGACGGCAAAGAATCTCTGAGGACCCGGATCGAGAATTTCGGAGAGCCCCATGATTTTGCAGAGGTCATCCAAAACGTCAGGCTGTGGCAGTGTCCCAAGGGAACTGAGTTCGAAGGTTTCCCCGAAGCCAGCGAACTGGATGTGATTTTTACGGTTCCGGACAAAGATTTGCAGGCTTTGTATGCAAATGTCGTGGAACAGCTCAAAGGACCGAATATGTGGGGTACGTTGGGCCTGGAAGTTTTCCGAGCCTGCTTGGCTATGGAAATGGTGGGACTCAGTGAGTATTCCGAATCGATTTACAACTATTTTTTGAAGTCGAAAGGTGTCAAACCGGACGGAGATTTTTCAACCGGAGAAGGTGCTTTGGAATGGGCGACAGGCATGCGTCACGATATGGCATTTACCCATGAAGGTAGCCATTTTTCGACCGGTGGCATCATGTATGCGATCCTGCAACATTATGAGATGACGGGTGATGACGAATGGCTTGAATCGCGCCTTCCCAGGCTGAAAGAAGCTGCGGAATGGATCATCACGATGATACGTGACTACATGTCGGATGAGATTCCTGCCTCCAAGCGGGAGGAACTGCATGTTTACGGATTGATGCCGCCATCTATGTTCGGAGATTACGCTCTCCCGGCCAGCGACTGGCAATGGTATTACCACGACAACGCGATCCATGTGATCGCATTGAAGCAGTTTGCGCAGATGCTTGCTGATCTGGGCGATCCGGACGCAGACTATTTCATGGAAGAGGCGCAAATCTACGAGAAAGATCTGTTGGCAGCCGTCACCAGAGAAGCCTTGATCTCTCCTGTTAGAAAGGGAAATGACGGTTTTTATTACAGTTTTATCCCTCGCATGGCATACGGAGGAGGCTTGCTCAACTACGGCGATGAGTCCATCGATCCTCAGTTCGCCGGCGGCATTATCGATCTGTTTCAGGGGTCTTTGTTCCTGGCTAAGGTCGGCGGTGTCTTGGATCCGAACGACTCCCGCATGAGAGGAACGATCGACGCGATGGAAATGGCGGGACTGCAATCCACGCTGACCGCATTGACTCAGGCAGCTCGGAATAATCCCGATGCACCGGACAAAGATGATGTTTGGTACTGGGATACATACAGTAACCTACCCAAAATCTCATATAACGGCGACATATACCTTCTCGAGGATGATATTCCGTCATTCCTCCGATATTTCTTCAATCATCTGGCCGTAATGGTCGGGAGCAACGGACAACTGTGGGAACACGCGCATCCGGATTCATTCGATATTTGTGATACTCCGGACAACGGGACCGCAGGATGGTTTATCGAACTCTTCAGGTCCATGCTCGTGATGGAGGATGAAGAATGCCTGTGGATCACCAGGGGCTGTCCCAGATCCTGGCTTGAACAGGGAGAAGTCATTGCTGCTGAGGATGCGCCGACCATATACGGCGACATCAGCTTTACGATCGTATCTGACGTCGCCAACGGACAAGTCCGTGCCGAGATCGATATTCCGACCCGGGAATCAGTCCCCGCACTGAAAATCCGTTTCCGTCATCCGGACGGCATTGCGATCCGTTCGGTCACCGTAAACGGATTTGAAGCAACTATCCTCGAAGACGGCGAGACCGTTTATATCCCCTCGCCGGAAGGCAAATTGGAAATTACCATCAACTATTGAAGGTTGCAAAGTGATTATGACCTGTTTTTCACTCGGATCGAGATGCAAAACGGGTCTTTCACTTTTTTTGTAAATATTTACAAGAGAGCGACCATGTGATATACTACACCTCATTGGAAACACTTACATCCGTAAAACTAACGCAAAAGGGGAGCAGGTCATGAAATCAAGCCATCATTCAATACGAAGGACAATCGTTCTTGGCTGTATTCTGTTTTTGGTGATTTTAGGCGTTTTAATTTCTGTTGCATCGACGATTCAGGCCAGACGGACCT
>CADBRS010000030.1 GCA_902797125.1 uncultured Ruminococcus sp. | reverse complement strand
TCCCGACCAGATCCGGAAGGGTCTTCAGAATATTGGTGATGTTGCCGTCCAGATCCCATGCGCCGATCAGACCGCTTTCAGTGCCGGTCAGCGCGAGTTTGGTACAGTCTGAAAGCGTCTGGGCCGCCGTTCTGGCGCTTTTCCAAAGCCTCAGGTTGGAAACCGACGCTTCGATCTGGCAGGATCCGTCGTCCCGGGCTCCGATGGTCAGGATCCGGTCGATCTTGGGTTCTTTCTTGCCGCCGTCCGAAACCTCTTTTTTCAAAGAACCGTTCAGATAGAACTTGACGGTCCCGGAAGCGCTGTCGTGGACAAGGGCCAGATCGGTCTTTTCGTTTGTCATGACGGATTGGTCCGCCTCCAGCCGGATACCCTGCCAGGTAAAGACCGGATGTCCGTTTCCGAGGATCTCCAGATTGAGCTGATCCGATGCATCGTCACCGGTCCACAGAGCTGTAAAGCCCATATTGCCATCCGGCTCTTTCAGCGACACGATCTTGATCCCGGACAGCGAGACGGTGGCCGCCTGACCGGATTTCAAAGTACTCGTGTGCCATCTCAGATAATTGATGTTTTTGAGATCGAGCGGTTCGGTCGCTTTGTTGACGACGAATTCATCCAAAGGGATCACGACGTGGTTCCAGCCGGCGGACAGTTGCAGATTCTGCGTATCGTAGTAGATCTCGTGAACGTCGCAGGTCCCGCTGCTGGTCAGCTCGATCTGTCCGAACGTGAAGGCTTCGGACCCCTCGGTCATACCGATCCAGAAATCCAAGGCCAGATCGGAGAGCGATTCGCAGAAGCCGGGTGCTGAGATCGTGAAACCGGTCAGATTCAATCCGAATTTGTTGCCGGCCTTGACGGAAATATCGGCGACCCGCGCTCCCTTGCCTGGCGCTTCTCCCTCTGAAAGTGTCCTATATGAGACATTATTTTCGTAATAAACGTTTTGGAGGTTTCCACTCGTCCAGATCGGCCATTCCGTTTGGACGGGCTTCATTTTCATGGACAGTTCGACGGTCGCTACGTCCTGATTGACATTTTTGGAAAGGGCCAGATAGGTATCCGAACCGTCTCCAGCGATATCGATCCAAGGCTCCAGGTATTCCACGGACACGCTCTTCAGAAGGATCTCGCCTTTGCCGGTGCATTTCTGATTCGAATACATCCGGAAATAGACGATGGCGCGCTCGATGGAAAAGGCCGGGCCTGTCCACTTGGTGCCTGCCCCGTCATGGCCTTTGCTGAAAGGCAGGAGGATATCGTTTTCGCCTTCGACCCACATCCCGTTCAGATTCCAGGTCCATTCGGACGTGTCGCATCCCGAGTCGTTGCAGATCTCGACGACCGATTCCCGGTTCAGAAGATCCGCAGCCTCGGCATTGACTTCGGCCACGATGCGGAGCTGCAGCCGGTTCTTGTCCTCGACCGTATCCGGCAGCTGGGTCTTGAAGGTATTATAGTTGGCAAACGAATTTCCGTTCGCTACTGTGATCTTGAAGTTTTCAAAAAGGGACCATTCCCCTCCGGACTCGGCGGAAGGCATCATCATCAGACTCATGGCTAAAGTTCCTATCATTCCGAGAATCAGTACAAACGAAATCAATCGTTTGAAGATATGTTTTTCCTTCATAGGTGTTCCCCCCCTCAAAGAGCAATGTGCGAGGCCGTGCAAAAGGCCGCCGATCAGACGGATGCGGACCGGCGGTCATGAATCAGTTATTTCTTGGATGTCGTCTTTTCCGAAGCGACGCCTTTGGCCACCTCGGTGATCGTGGCGGTCAGACCGGCGATGCCCTGGATCTCGGACGGAATGATGATCTTGTTGGCAGGACCTGCGGCTGCGGCGCGGAAAGCTTCCAGACTCTTCAGAGCCAGAACGCCCTCGCCGGGGGCAGCTTCGTTGATCATCTTGATACCTGCTGCGGTCGCTTCCTGAACGGCAAGGATCGCCTGTGCTTCGCCTTCTGCTTCGCGGATCTTGGCCTCTTTGGTGGCTTCGGCGCGGAGGATCTGTGCTTCCTTGTCTGCTTCTGCAGCCAGGATCATGGACTGTTTCTTACCTTCTGCGACCAGAATGGCGGAATTCTTTTCGCCTTCTGCGCGGAGGATGGCCTCACGTCTTTCACGTTCGGCTTTCATCTGTTTTTCCATGGCGTCCTGGATCTCTTTGGGCGGGATGATGTTCTTCAGTTCCACACGGGTCACCTTGATACCCCAGGGGTCGGTGGCCTCGTCCAGGATCGCGCGCATCTTGGTGTTGATCAGGTCACGGGACGTCAGCGTCGCGTCCAGTTCGAGTTCGCCGATGATGTTACGGAGTGTCGTGGAGGTCAGGTTCTCGATAGCGATCATAGGGGTCCTATGGCCGTAAGCGAACAGTTTGCAGTCGGTGATCTGATAGAAGACGACCGTATCGATCTGCATCCGGACGTTATCCCTGGTGATAACGGGCTGGGGCGGGAAATCCGCGACCTGCTCCATCAGGTTCACCTTTTTGGCGATCCTTTCCAGGAACGGGATCTTGACGTGGAAACCGGTCTCCCAGATCGCGTGGAATTTACCGACGCGCTCGATGACATAAGCCTGTCCCTGCGGGACGATGCTCATGTTGGAAATGATGACAAGCAGCAAAATGACAAGCAAAACGGCGACGATGATCACCGGTGCCAGCCATCCCGAGTTGGATTCGCCTGCGCCGGATTCAGCGCTGACGGACAAAGCCCCCAGTGTGAAAACGAGAGCCACAAGCAACAAAATCGACAATACTTTTTTCATAGGAAAATGCCTCCTGAATTATTTTTTCGCAACGACTAACTTGACGCCGGAAACGGCTTTGACTTCGACCAGCGTCCCGGACGGGATCACCTCTTCGTTCTTCTCGGTCAGAACGGACCAGATCACACCGTTGATCCGGACGGTACCGGTCCCCTTGAGATTGTCCGCGTCTTCTTCCAGATAGGCTTCCCGGCCTATGATGGTATCCATATTGGTCCGGGTGTCTTTGTCCTTGTCCTTTTTTCGCAGAAATTTCTCGAAGAACAGTTTGGACAGCGTGACCAGAACTGCGGAGGCCGCAACAAATACGACAGCCTGGACCCAGATCGGTACGCCGGCAAGGGACAAAATCAGTGACACGCCGGCGGACGGGATGAACCAGATCGCGATCAGCGCGTCCGTCTGAGCTTCTACAACGATGGCAAAAACCAGGACGGCGCCCCAGATGATCGCCATATAATATGTCTGAAGGAATTCAAGCATTTGCAATACCTCCCTTTAAGTTGTGCGGTAGTTGATGATCTGCGTGATCCGGAAAGATTCTCCGTAGGACTCCAGCGTGAAGAAGCTGGGCTTGATGGCGTCGCTTCCCACGTCGCTCCGGTAGGTCCCGTTGTTCTTGTAGATCATGTATTCGACTTTGTACGTTTTGGTCCCGTCCTCGTTGATCAGATATCTGGAGATGTTGATCTCATAGAGTTTCTGCGGCGTGAACGGAGCGACCTGGCCGCCTTCCAGCGTGTCCAGATAGGACTTAGCCAGACAGTTCTGGTAGGCTTCCGTGTCGCCTGCGATGACGTAGTTGATCACTTCGTAGAGGAACCGGACTTCAGGGTCTGCCCCGGGCAGCGTGTCTTCGTTGAGCGAGACCGTCGTGCCCATGTCAGGATCCGTGAAATAGATGTTCCGGTCCTGATCCATGTAGCCCTGATCTTTGGTGATATCTTCATCGAAATCGGCGTCATAGAAGATGGCAGCGATCGATTTGTCCTCGGTCTCCGTCTCCTTGCCTCCCGCGTTTCCGCGGACTTTTTCTATGACGGTCAGGAGCAGATAGACGACCAGGATCGCGCAGACCGTGAAAGCGGCGATCTTGAGGATCCGGATCACGACTTTCCGGTCCTTCTCCTTCGGATCGACCGGTCTCGGGTCCGGATTCTGTTCCTGTTTTTGAGGTTCGTTGTTCATCGAAAACTAAGCAAGGATACCCCAACCTCTAAGCTGT
>CADBRS010000029.1 GCA_902797125.1 uncultured Ruminococcus sp. | reverse complement strand
CTCTATATCCGGATCCGCAACTGCCATCCGAGCATGGGTTGGGGCGGCTCTGTCTACAGGATCTCCTGGCAATACGTCGTTTACAAATACTGACCGTCCGGATTTCTACACGCAAAGTTAACTTTTTGAGGTGACATGGTGAAAAAACCGATCTTTATCATTTTGATTTTTCTCTTATTAATGTCGATCGGTATCTATGCCCCGATTGCCCATATGCTGGACAAAAACGGAACCGTTGCCGGTCTCAACGCCGGCATCGTGGTCCCGGAACCAGTGGAGGATCAGGGACCTTTGCGCGGAGTCGTCAATCCCGTCAACAGCTGGTCTCACGGTCTGGAGACCATCTACCAGAATTTCCTGCCTTTCCAGATCAGGACCGTTGCCACGGTCCAGAATGCGATCCGGGCTTTGAACAGACCGTTTTACCGCTTATACAGCGGGACGGTCAGCCACAGCTGCGAATTCATGGGAGAGCGCGGAACGAACCGGTATTACAAGATCGAGCTCGAAATGAGTGACGGAACTTCCCTCTCCTTTATCGAGGCCGTGAACTCCCTGACGGAGGAAGAACGCTCCGAGAGGATCAAGAGCCAGGCCGAAGCGGTCAACCGGCTGATCCGGGCGACAGACGAGGACATCAACATCGTCGTCTATGCGACCTGCGGCATGGAATTTGCGTCTTTTCTGCAGGATTATATCCCGGACGAAAAATCCTGTTCAAAGGATCTGGAACTCTTTTTCTCCAAGATCGATCCGCGGGCCAAAACCGGGAGCATCCAGTTCCAAAACGTTTTCGACCGGGCGGAGAGAGTGTTCCTGACTGATCACCACTGGACCGGGATCGGTTCCTACAAAGGATACGAAGACATTATTTCCCTGTTCCGTTCCATGACGGAAGAGATCCTGCCGGCCCGTCCTTTCGGCGAGACCGTAGCGGTCAAAGACTGCATGTTCTACGGATCTTATGCAAGGACTCTCGCCCTCGAGGACATGTGGGACAATTTCTCGGTCGTAGACTATCATCTGCCCCGTTATGAGGCTGAATATTCTTTCGACGTCTCCAAGTATCCCGACTGGTCTCTGGATCTCTCCGAACGGATCCGCTGGCTGGAGGAACGGCACGTGTCCACTATGAACGCGAGCGTGTACGGAGAGTTCTATCAGGAACTTTCCCCGATCACGTTCCCTGACAATCATACCGGACACAAATTGCTGGTCATCGGGGACAGCTATATGCAGGGCGTCGCGGAACTGCTCGCGTCCAATTTCGACGAAAGCTATTTCTTCTACTGGAAGTCTTACAAGAGTTTGGATTATAACGAATTCATCCGCGAGCACGGGATCACCGACGTGCTGATCACTTTGTACGGTCAGCGGCTGGTCTACAACTCGACGAACGACTACTACCTGAACAAGATCCATCTCGATGCAGACGATGAGGAGGTCTCCAAATGATCTTTTCATCCATCCTCTTCCTGTGTTTCTTCTTCACGCTGTTTTTCCTCAGCTACTATCTCGTAACGGCCCTGTCCCGCGCCTATGCCAAAAAGAAGAACTTGGACGTCGTTCCGACCTGGCCGAGAAACACGGTTCTGTTCCTCTTCTCCCTGCTTTTCTATGCCTGCGGGGAGATGAAATACCTGTGGCTTTTGATCCTTTCCGTTCTGCTCAATTACGCGGCGGCATTGTTCATAGACGCATACAAGAAAAAAGGCCGTACGGGACTTTCTCGTTTCGGTCTTGCAATCTCGCTGGTCTTCAATCTGGGATCTTTGTTCTTCTATAAATACATTCCGCTGGTTTTCAGCAGTCTGCCTTTTTTGGACAGCTGGTTCCCCGGCGCCGTCCTTCCGACATTGCCTTTCGGGATCTCTTTCTTCACGTTCCAGATCATGAGCTACGTGATCGACGTTTACAGACAGAAGGTCCCGGCACAGAAAAACCTTTTGATCGTAGGCACTTATCTCTGCGCTTTCCCGCAGCTCATCGCCGGACCCATCGTCCGTTATGCGGACGTGGAAAAGCAGCTTCTGGACAGAACGGAAACGGCTGAAGAGATCGAGCAAGGACTCAAGCGGTTCATCATGGGCCTTTCCAAAAAGGTTTTGATCGCGAATACCATGGCTATGGTCGCCGACGGGATCTATGCCTATTCGCCGGAATCCTACGGATTCTTCGGCGCATGGATCGCAGCTTTCGCCTACGCTGTCCAGATCTATTTCGATTTCTCGGGCTATTCGGATATGGCGATAGGGATGGGCCGGATGATGGGCTTTACCTATCTCGAAAATTTCGATATGCCCTATACCGCTGTGACGGTCAAGGATTTCTGGCGCCGATGGCACATGTCTCTGTCCGGATTCTTCAGGGATTACGTCTATATCCCTCTTGGCGGAAACCGCGTGTCGACGCCGCGCTGGATCTTCAACATGATGGTCGTATGGACTCTAACCGGATTCTGGCACGGAGCCGAATGGAATTTTGTCCTCTGGGGCGTCTATTACGGGATTTTGCTCATTCTGGAAACCAAACTCTTCCCGAATTTCTTCCATAAACACAGAGGGCTGGGTCATGTCTATACGATCCTTGCCTTCACGCTCGGGTGGGTCATCTTCCGGGTGGAAGGCATTGACAAGATCCCCAAGGCCTTCGGAGCGCTCATAGGGGTTTACGGATTAGGCTCGACAGAGCCGGGTATCGGGACGATCCTGACCCGGTCCGAAGCAGGCGGTTTCTTCTACATCCTTTTGATCGTTGGCGTGATATGTGCCATGGTCCCGCCTGTGATCCGGTTCATGAGAAAAACTTTCCTTTCCGTATCGCTTTCAGACGGAACGGTTTCCAAAAAGAGAGAGATCCTCTCCGACGTGGTCTGTTTCATCTTTCTGATCCTGTCCATAGCGCTTTTGGAAAGCGGTTCCTATAATCCGTTCATCTATTTCAGGTTTTGAAAACGAAAATGAGGCAGGAGATTACCTATGATTGGGTGATCTCCTGCCTTTTTACGGTTTGCCCTATCTTGACACCTGTTTTTTACCATAAGGTGCCAAAATGGCACTTTTCCTTTTAACAAAAATCTGCAGAGATCAAAAAAATTGATCTCTGGACTTTGGGCTACTGGTATAAGGCAGCAACTCTTGGCTAGAATGACGAGAATCTTGATATCAAAAAATTTGATTTCAAGTTGGGGGGTTCCAGAAAGTTGCGGAAGTAG
>CADBRS010000028.1 GCA_902797125.1 uncultured Ruminococcus sp. | reverse complement strand
TCAAAGTTGTGCGCTCTGACCAGCGGGTCCTGTGCGGGCATTTCAAGTTTTTTCGGAATGATAGCCATCGCAGTCCTCCTCAAACCCGGAACAGGTTGCACGCTTCAGTGTAAGCATGCTTTTCGAAGTCCATATACATTCTGCCGCGGGACATGGCTTCATCGAAATCCACTTCGTAACCGTTGAAATCCGGTCCGTCCACGCAGGCAAACTTGGTGACGCGTTTGCCGTCCTGGTTCAGGGTCAGCCTGCAGCCGCCGCACATGCCGGTTCCGTCTATCATGATCGGGTTCATCGAAACCGTGACCGGGATACCGAAGGGTTTGACAGCCAGCACGACGAATTTCATCATGATCAAAGGGCCGATCGTGATGACCATATCGAAAGACTCGCCGTTTTCAAGCAGTTCTTTGAGCGGGACGGTCACGTTGCCCTGACGGCCGTAAGAGCCGTCGTCCGTCATCATGAAGAAGCGGTTCGAGCAAGCCTTGAAATCATCTTCCAGGATGACAAGATCCCGGTTTCTGAATCCGATGATGCTCGTGACGTCAGCACCCTGTTCAGAGAGCGCCTGAGCGATCGGCAGCGCGATCGCACAGCCTACGCCGCCTCCCACGATACAGACTTTTTTCAAACCGTCCAGTTTGGTCGGTTCACCCAAAGGCCCGACGAAATCCTGGATGGCTTCGCCCGCCTTTTTCTGGTTCAGGGAAAGCGTCGTGGCTCCGACGATCTGAAAAATGATCTTGACAGAGCCTTCGAGGGCGTTTGTGCCGGCAATCGTCAGAGGAATCCGTTCGCCGTTCGAGTCGACACGCAAAATGATGAACTGCCCCGGCTTGGCTTTTTTGGCAACGAGCGGGGCGCAGATCTCCATCTGCGTGACGGTCGGATTCAATTCTTTTTTTCGCAAGATCTGGTACATAGGGTACTCCTGTATCTCCGCAAGAGCGGGGAGAAGTTATCGTTTGATATGATGATAGGCTTTTTCGACCAGCGTCAGATAATTCAGGTCGCCGGCACATACGATGACAGTGTTGGGATGGCGAGTAAGAACATCTGAAAGGGCGTTGGCCGAAGCGTGCATGACCTGGGCCGGGGTCGAACAGTGATCCATGGAAGGAAAGGCCTCCGTGCGGCAGGATATCTCGTCTGAGGACAATGCGGGATACCGGGATGCACCCGGGCCGCAGAGCACCAAAATATCACCGGAAATTATATCATGTTCGACCATAAAATGCAATGTTTTCCGGAGCAGCAGCGCGTCTCCGGACGAGTAGCACCGGGACAGGAAAACATAGGGCGAGACTGACAGTGGAGTCATCCCACACAGGAAATGAGATTCCGGGAGCGCCTGCTCGAAATGAGCCGGATCCGTTTGGTATCCGTTTGCATTCATCGCCTGCAGCAGATCCCACACGGCCATGCAGTCCTGCCAGGCCGACTGGGAGAGCGCTTTGACTGTGAACGGGCCGTTTCCGCGGTATGTGAACCGGGTGGCCTGAACTTTGTGGGAGTCGGTCAGGAACTGTGCCCTCGCCGTGTCCCTCTTTTGGCAGTTGTATTGCGAGCAGATCTTGGAAATGCTCTGGAAAAACTGCTGAAGATTGCTGATCACGACCTGCGTGCTGCCGTTGACCGAAGCAGAGAGACACCGGTCAGGGAAGGAAAGATCCTGAGACTGAGACGGCCCCGGGCCCGTCACGATGGTGAAAACGGGACTGAAGAGCGATGAGGAAAAGGGCGTTTCCCGATCCGAAGGATCATAGAGCGTTTCGTCCAGAATGCAGATCTGACACCGCAAACGGGTGAAAACATATCCGGCGAACAGCAGTCTGCGGGCTCCGGGAGAAAGCGGTTGTTCTATGTCCGGCTCCATTTCGGAAAGAAGATCCCGGAATGCATTGGCATGGATGAGGAAGTCCTCTTTCGACAAGGGAGACCCGTTGACATAGATCATTTTCCGGATATCTCCCGCCCACAGGTCCCGGGCGGTCGGGAAAAAGCAACCGACGCGGTATCCGTCCGCCTTCAAGACGTTCGAGAGAAGGATCGCGCAGTCAAAGCCGCTGACCGGGCCTGTCAAAAAGATATTGCCCGAGTTGTTCCGCTTCAACCGGGTCAGGTCCAGCTTTTCGGCATATTGCCTTATCGCATCGGGCAGCTGCTCGAAAAAGAGCATATGAGACTGGGTAAAATACCGGGTGGCATAGCCGTAGATCATATCAGCTCTCCTGAACCAGGAATTGACGGACCCGGTTATATTCTGCCAATTTTTGAAGCGCGGCGGGACTGTTGGCCCGGAAGTTCGGATCTTTGATGCCGCGGAGCAAAATGTTTTTGGGCGTCTCTTCGGGGTCGATCAGCTCCAGCGCGGCGACCGAATAACCGGCTGCTTCCAGTCTGAGCAGCCGGAGCGAGTCCGTCGCGGCCTCACAGAATTTCTGCCGCAGCATGCTGTATTTGGCAATGAAGTCCATTTCAGGGCAGTTGAGTTTGTGGTTCAGTTCATGCTGGCAGCAGGGCGTGGACAGGATCACGGGCGTGTTCCAAAGCACGGCTTTTTCCAAAACCGCGTCCGTGGCCGTATCACAGGCATGGAGAGACAGCACCATGTCCGGCTTGAAATCCGGATCGAACCGGAAGACGTCTTCACAGAAGAAGCGAAGACCGTCAAAATGCAAGGCGCGGGCCGTCTGTTCACAGAATTCGATCACGTCCTGTTTGAGATCCACGCCGACCATCTGCACGTCTCTTTGGCGGATCACGGAAAAATAGTGATACACGGCAAAGGAAAGATAGCTCTTCCCGCAGCATAGATCTGCGATCTTCAGCGGGGAACATCCGTCCAGATGAGATTCCACGTCCCGGATCAGCTCCAGGAAGCGGTTGATCTGTCTGAACTTGGATTGCATCTTGTCATGGACGCGCCCGTCCGGCGCGCTGACGCCGAGATGGATCAAAAACGGTTCCTGTCCCGTTAGAATATGATTCTTTTGCTTGTTATTTCCGCCGGGTTCGACCGTTTCCGCGCCCGCGTCCTGCGCCAGTGCGTTCTGCAGTTTTCCTGCGCCGAGCAATGTGATTTTTCCGGATTTTGAACATTTGCATTCGCAGTCTCCGGCTGTCGTGAGCACGTTGATCTGCTGATAGTCCTGCAAGAGAGCCAGCAGCCGGTCGGGTTCGGACAAAGGGATATTGACGTGTGTTGCTTTATTGTCTTTGTGAAAATGCTCGACCTGCCAAACGGTTTGACCTTTGACCTGCTTGGGGGTCAGCACGGAGCGGATCAGGGAAGGATCCACGGGCTTAGACAGGACCGCCTTGCGCAGCCTGTTTTTTTGTGTGGCCAGCTCGATCAGGGAAAGAAGCGAAGAAAACTCATTGTTCATGCCGGTTCTTTCCTTTCTGAGCGGGCGGCGGAGCCATCTCTTCCTGCCGTTTGAGCGGAATATGCTTTTTCCCGATCTCAAACCGCTTTTCCTGGCCGTGCAGCAGTCTGGACAGTCCCTCCCGCTGGGTGATCACGACAAAGAGGATGGCGAGGATGGTCATATACATGTACCAGTCCGCATAAAAGTCCGCGCTGTGAAACGCCCGCAAAATCAGAGGCAGCAGGAATGCATACATGACGGACGCCAACGTATAAAAGCGGGAAGCCAGCAGCACGAGCAGAAAGAGCGGGACCAGAATCAGAAAAGTGATCGGGCTCATCCACAAACTGCCGAAAATCAGGGCTACGATGCCTTTGCCTCCATTGAATTTGAAGAAAGCAGGGAACATGTGGCCGAACACACAGAAGAAGGTCGCAATCGCCACGCCCTCC
>CADBRS010000027.1 GCA_902797125.1 uncultured Ruminococcus sp. | reverse complement strand
TTTCGAAAAGAAGGCGTCCCGCTGGCAAAAGATCTCTTTGGAAGCGGCCAAACAGTGCGGCCGGTCTCTGATCCCGGATGTCCTGGAGCCCTTGAAATTCGATGCAGCGGTACAGGATATGAGCAGTCAGGCATATGATCTGATCCTTTGCTGCTACGAAGGAAATACCGTCGAGAACGCAAAAAATGTATTAAATAAGACAAATAGTGCCAATAGTATCGCAGTTGTGATCGGCAGCGAAGGCGGATTCGATCCCGCTGAGATTCAAGCGATCCGAAGCGCCGGCGCCCGGATCGTGAACATAGGACCGCGTATTTTCCGGACCGAAACGGCGTCTTCCGTTATGCTGTCCATGCTCTCTTATCGCTTCGAGTTGTGAGCGCTTGGTGGATCAAAAAAAGGAAAATGTGGATTGTAATCAGCAAAAACCCGGAGAAAATGCCGATTATATTCCACATTTTTTGCGTTGTGTTGATCCATATGGCATAGGGAGGTCCTGCCTTTCGGGTATGCACCGATCGTTGGATCATTTTCGAAAATCTAACAAATTATACAAAAAGCAGGGAGGCTTTTTTGTAAATATTTCTCCTTGACTATTGAAATTTACAAAAACCTGTGTTATAATCTGTGACAAATCAACAAAGACTTGTTTGAAAAGCTTGATCGGAGGACCCGAATTCATGTCTAACAGATTATTTCAGAGCATGATCCATCAAATGAAAGGTGCGACGGACCGTATCATCGGCGTGCTGGATGAGAACAGCAGCGTTGTGGCCTGTTCCGAACTCAGTAAAATCGGTGAGATCATGCCGTCCGTCAAAGAGGAACTGTTCTATTCTGACGAGGCGGTGACCAAGGAAGGCTTCACTTTCCGCTCCGTCGGTCCGAATTATGAGAATTCCTACATCGTCATGGTTCAGGGCGAGGACAAGATCGCGGCAAGCTTTTCTCAGATTCTGGCTGTTTCCTTGAACAACATCAAGAATCTCTATGATGAAAAATATGACAAGTCTTTCTTTATCAAGAACATTATTACGGACAACATTCTGCCGTCCGATATCTACGTCCGGTCCAAAGAACTGCATTTCGCCATGGAGGGACCCAGAGCCGTCATGCTCATCAAGTTTTTGGGCAAAACGGACGTCGTTCCTTTCGAGATGCTGCAGAATATGTTTCCGGACAAAGCGAAGGATTTCGTGATTTCCGTCAGCGAGCGCGACGTCGTCGTGGTTTTGGAGGTCAAACAGGGCACGACGCCCGCCGATCTCGAAGGCCTGGCTTCTACAGTCTCCAATACGATGAGCACGGAATTCTATACGCGGGTGGCCATCGGCATCTCCACGATCGTGGACAATCTGAAAGATCTGGCGCGCGCCTACAAGGAAGCGCAGGTCGCTTTGGAAGTCGGACGGGTTTTCGAGACCGACAAGAACATCCTGACCTACGACAAACTCGGTATCGGCCGTCTGATCTACCAGCTGCCTACCACGCTTTGTGAAATGTTCCTCGACGAAGTGTTCAAAAAAGGCGCGATCGAAGCACTCGACAGAGAAACTCTGCTCACCATTCAGGTCTTCTTCGAGAACAACCTCAACGTGTCCGAATCCTCCAGAAAACTGTATGTTCACAGGAACACGCTGGTGTACCGTCTGGACAAGATCCACAAGCTGACGGGTCTGGACCTGCGCGAATTCGACCATGCCATCACGTTCAAGGTGGCCCTGATGGTCAAGAAGTATCTCTTAAGCAAAGAAAACAATAATTACTGATCTTGACAAAGGCACAACCCGTGCCTTTGTTTCTACTATTTTTGATGGGATTGTATGAAAAAACTGTTTTTTTCTTTTGTCGAACCGATCGAGCAGGCTGAAGAGAGGGAAGAGATCCAAAACGCTTTGTCAAAGCTCACGACCTGTCCGGTCTCAGTCGATGCAGACGGAAAACATGTGACCGTGTCCGTCGAGGACGAGACGCAGATCTTTTCCGTCCGTGAAAACCTGATCGCAGGCGCCGCCGCTAACGGAAAACCCGTCAACAGCGAGCCTACCGTGCTCTCTGATGAAGACGCAGGAGAGGCGAAAAAGGCCGGAAAAAAGATGCCAAGTGTCTCACTTGGTACATTTATTGTCGTAATTTGCCTTTCGATCCTTGCTGCCGTCCTGTTCACGACAGCTGTCTTCGTGCGCAACATGCGCTCGAGCGTCAACGTGACAAGACCCGGTTCTCAGGATTCCGGGACTGATATTTTCCCCGAGATCACGACCATCGATTCTTTCTTCAAATCGTACGGATACGACCTGGGCGACGTAACCGACCAGGAACTGGTCACAGCCATGATGAAGGCCTATTGCCAGGCTACAGGCGACCAGTATGCCTACTACTATGACGAGAAAGAACTGGAGGCCCAACAGCTGGCCAACCAGGGAACCGGCGTAGGTATGGGCGTCAACATCGTGGACCGGTATGTGGACTGGAACGAAACGACTTACGCCGTCGTTCAGATCGTCCGCGTCTATGAAGGCTCTCCCGCTTACGAAGCCGGCATGCTCGCAGGGGACTGCATCTATGCGATCGGGACCGGAGATTCCAAAAAAACGATCAATTCTTTCCAGACTTTCAATGAGGCTTCAGCTCTCCTGAAAGCCGAAAAAGAAGGCGATATCATCTCCTTTACGGTCCTTAGGCCGAACGGAGACACGTACGAAGAGATACCTTTCAACATCGAGGCCAGACTCTTTATCGCTCCACCGGTCAGTTCAAGAATTTCCGAGACTGACCCGAGCGTCGGGATCGTGACCGTCACGGAATTCAATCTCTCGACGCCCCTCTATTTCAAATCCGCCATGAACGCGCTCATCGCGCAGGGGATCGAACGCTTTGTCATCGATCTGCGGAACAATCCCGGAGGCGAACTCAAGAGCATCGAGGCGGTGCTGTCCTATTTCCTGAACGAAAACGATCTGATGATCCGGATCCGGGGCAAGAACGGCAGCGTCAAAGACGAACTGGTGTCCGTCCGGTATAATTCCGGCACCTATGCCGAATGTTCCGTCAAGGCCGAAGAAATCGGGATGTACAAAGATTACGCTTATGCCGTTCTGGTCAACGAAAACACGGCCTCTGCCGCCGAACTGTTCACATCCAATTTCAGAGATCACAACATCGGCACCATCGTAGGCGTCAAGACCTATGGCAAAGGGTGCATGCAGAATATGTATCTTTTGTCCGCGTACGGGATCCCGGGCGCGCTCAAACTGACGACCCATTTCTACGATCCGCCTTCATTGGTCAATTACGACGGGATCGGGATCTCGCCTACCGAAGGCTACGAAGTGGAAGTTCCCGAAGCTTACCGGGGCACCTACGTGACGCTGATCCCCGAGGCGGATGACGCCCAGCTTCAATCAGCCATACAGGCCGCCAATCTGCGCCACGATTTAATCAATTAGAAACAAATAAGAAACGGAGATAAATCATGAGTACAAACGATGTCAAAAAGAGCAAGTATACACAGGCTGCGTTCAAAGAAATGCAGGACGAACTCATCATGAGGAAGACCATCAAAAGACAGGAGATCCTGGATGCGATCAAAGTGGCCAAGGGGTTCGGTGACCTTTCCGAGAATGCTGAATATGAATCTGCAAGAAATGAACAGAGTCAGAACGAGTCCCGCATCAGCGAACTCGAAGAACTGATCCGCAACGCAGACGTCGTCGATGAAACCAGTATCGACACTAGTCTTGTCGGCATCGGCACGACCGTTACCGTTCTTGATCAGGACGAAAATGAAGAATATCAGTATATTATCGTTTCCAAGAACGATGTCGATCCGGTAGAACACAAGATATCCGAAGAGTCCCCGATCGGCAAGAGCCTTTGCGGTCACAAGGAAGGTGACAAAGTCGAAGTCGAAGTTCCCAAAGGCATCATCCGCTTCACGATTCTGAAGATCGAGCACAACCATACGGAAGCATAATTTATGGCCTACCTAAGAGACGATCCTGAAAAGGAACAGAACGGGGAAGGCGATATCAAGATCGAAGCACCGAAAAGTGCCTTTTTGGTCTGGCTGGACAATTTCTGGTATCATTACAAGATCCCTGTCGTGATCATTTTCTTCTTTGCCGTTCTTGTGATCGTATGCACGGCACAGATGTGTTCCAACCGCTCGTATGACACGCATATCCTTTATGCAGGTCCCTACCAGTTCACGGCGAAAGAAAAAGACGCCATCGAAGACGATCTGAGCCGATACGGCAAAGACGTCAACGGAGACGGCGCGGTCCTGATCTCGCTGGTCAATTATCAGGTCGCGTCCGAAGAGGAGATCGAGGCGTCCGAAGGTTCGATCTCATCCTCTTACAGCGCGTCCCAGTATCAGACCTATGAGAACTATATCCTGACAGGAGACTGTTCCATCTGTCTGGTCAGCGGATACTTGTACGAAGGGCTGAAGAATCATGACCGGCTGATCCCTTTGAGCGATCTGCTCGGCAAAGTCCCCGAAAATGCTTTCGACGCATTTTCCGTCAAACTGAGCGATACGGATCTCAGGACCCGGATCAAGGGATGGGAAAAACTGCCCGAGGACACATACCTTTGCGTGCTCAGACCGGGGATCATAGGCGCCAGCAGCAAAACGTCCTATTTCGACGCGATGCGCGAGATCTACGCTCAACTGATCAACTAGAAAAAGAAAAGCTGTTTTGACCCGGATGATTCCGAGGAAAACAGCTTTTTTTGTGGCTTTGCCGGTCAATTAATGAGTGACCGATGAGAAAATTATGCAGTTGTTCCGACCGCGACCGCGGGCGGCATGGGATCGGAATCCGGCTTCTTGAAAACGATCTTTCCGGCCTTTTCATCATAGACCGCCGTGACGCTGTCTCCGGCGCGGACCTGACCTTCCAGCATGGCTGTGGACAGTTCGTCTTCGACATACCGGACGATGGCCCGGCGCAAAGGTCTGGCACCGTACTGGTCGTCGAAACCTTCACGGGAGACGAATGCGACGGCGCTTTCATCAACGGACAGCCTGATCCCCAGACTGTTCATGCGGACGATGATGGTGTCCAGCATCAGGGAAGCGATCTTGCGGATTTCGGCTTCATGCAGCTGATTGAAGACGATGATATCGTCGATCCGGTTCAGAAATTCCGGTCTGAAAGTGGACTTGAGTGCATTGAGCATCCGTTCACGGGCGGCATTCTCTTCGCTCGTTTGTGCTGAAGATGCCGTGAACCCCAGAGATTTCGGCTCGGCTCCTGCAACGGCGCCGATGTTGGACGTCATGATGATGATCGTGTTTTTGAAATCCACGCGCCGGCCCTGCGAATCGGTCAGGATACCGTCATCCAGTACCTGAAGCAGGATGTTAAAGACATCCGGATGGGCTTTTTCGATCTCGTCGAACAGCACGACGCTGTAGGGATGCCGTCTGATCTTTTCGGTCAGCTGACCGCCTTCCTCATATCCGACGTAGCCCGGAGGGGAACCGATCAGTTTGGACACACTGTATTTTTCCATGTACTCGGACATGTCGAGACGGATCATGGCGTTGGCGTCTCCGAACAACACTTCGGCCAGAGCCTTACAAAGTTCGGTCTTGCCTACACCGGTTTTGCCCAAAAAGATGAACGAACCGATCGGACGCTTCGGGTCTTTCAGACCCATCCGGCCGCGTCGGATAGCCTTGGAGACGGCAGACACGGCTTCGTCCTGACCGATGACACGGCTCTTCAAAGTCTCTTCGAGTTTGAGCAGCCGTTCGCTTTCTGTTTCGGCCAGTTTGCTGACCGGGATACCGGTCCACTGGGTCACGACTTCGGCGATCTCGGCGCCGGTCACGGTGAGCTGTGTTTTGGAGGCTTCCTGTTTCCAGTTTTCCTTGACTTTTTCATATTCCGCAGTCAGGTCTTTTTCTTTGTCTCTGAGCAAGGCGGCTTTCTCGAAATCCTGTTCCGAGATCGCGGTCTCTTTTTCTTTTTTCAGAGCGGAGAGTTCGTCTTCGAGTTTCTTCAGATCCGGCGTGTAGGCACGTTTGGAGATCCTCAGCCGGGAAGCGGCCTCGTCGACCAGGTCGATGGCTTTATCCGGAAGATAACGGTCGGAAATATAACGGACGGACAGCTTGACGGCCGATTCGATGGCCTCGTCGGTGATCGTGACCTTGTGGTGCTGTTCGTATTTTTCCCGCAGTCCCTTCAGGATGGCGATCGCGTCTTCAGGGGTAGGCTCGCCGACCAAAACGGACTGGAAACGTCTTTCCAGCGCCGCGTCTTTTTCAATGTACTTGCGGTATTCGTCAAGCGTCGTAGCGCCTATGCAGTGC
>CADBRS010000026.1 GCA_902797125.1 uncultured Ruminococcus sp. | reverse complement strand
TGCTGAATCATATTCCTAAGATTCTAACCGGATACATGCTGAAAGTCCTGTCCGATATGGGACATGGAGACGTCTTGATCCTCGCCGATGCCAATTTCCCGGGCGATACGATCGCCAAAGAAACGACATATGGAAAACTCATCCGCTGCCCTGGCACGGACGTGGCAGAATTGTTCGAAGCCATTTCAGATTTCTTTCCTTTGGACGTCGATTACAGCGCAGCTCCGGCCGTGGTGATGGCCTTGACTGAATCGGACAAAGCCAGAGGAATCGGTATACCATCTGTATGGACACAATATGAGGCTACCTTGAAGAATAAATATCCGGATGCCCAATTGACACCCATCGACCGGTTCGAATTCTATGACCGGGCCAAAAAGTCTTTTGCCGTGATCCAGACCGGCGAAGAGAGACCGTACGGAAATCTGCTCCTCGTCAAGGGATGCGTTCTTTGACTTGCTTTTTTCCGTCTGTCATGTTACAATAGCACGGACAAACTGTTTCATGAAGTTCTTGAAACCGGTTTTTGTCCAATGACTGTCTCGTTTTACGGATTATTCTATGATCGAATCAATATCAAATTATCTGGAAGAATCGGTCGGAGCCTATTGGTGCGTCTTCTTTTGCGCCATGATCCCGATCATTGAGCTCCGCGGAGCTATCCCTTTAGGGATCGGTTTCGGACTCAATCCCTGGATCGTTTATCTTTTGGCCGTTCTCGGAAATATGCTGCCCGTACCGCTCGTGCTCTTTTTCATCGAGAAATTCATCGAATGGTGCGCACGGTCCAACGTCAAGTTTTTAAACAAATTCGGCAGTTTTCTGCTTCGCAAAGCAGAAAAGAACCGGGAGAAGATCGAAAAGTTCGGTTTCTTCGGCGTCTGCCTGTTCGTGGCGATCCCCCTGCCCGTCACCGGTGCCTGGACCGGATCGCTGGTCGCTGCCATCATTCATATGAAATGGTGGAAAGCCGCATTATCCTGCCTTCTGGGCGTGATGATCGCAGGCGTTATCGTGCTGGCCATCTCTGTCGGGGTCGCCGCACTGTTCAGTTGAAATCAATCATTAGAATACAATAATCATTGATCATATATGGAGGTTACACAATGCCAGCAGAATTCACATTTGAAATCAAAGAAGAAATAGGAAAACTGTCCGAACGCAAGAACGGCTGGTCCAGAGAAGTCAACCTGATCTCCTGGAACGGCGGGGAACCCAAGATCGATATCAGAGACTGGTCTGCAGACCACGAAAAGATGGGCAAGGGCATCACGCTCACGGATGAAGAGTCCGAGATCTTGGCACAATTGCTGATCGCATATACCCAAAAGGACGATTAATTCCTTTTCCATGATTTTCCGGCGCTCGGGTCAAGCATGTTTTGGTTGGACCGGGCGCTATCATTTTGAAAATATCTTCAAGGGGTCTACTTATGGACTCAAACAATAAGAGGGGCATCCGCTCCTTGTTCGGAGACCGGGCTTTTTACAAAACGGTCATTGCCGTCATGCTGCCCATCGTGATCCAGAACGGGGTCACGAATCTGGTCAATTTGCTGGACAACGTCATGGTGGGACAGCTGTCCACCGAATCGATGTCCGGCGTCAGCATCGTCAACCAGTTCGTCCTCATCTTTTATCTGGCCATCTTCGGAGGCATGTCCGGACCGGGCATTTACACGGCTCAGTTCCACGGCAAAGGGGATGAGGAAGGCGAACGGAAATCATTCCTTTTCAAGATCTATATCGCACTTGCGGCGGCCGTTTCGGGGATCGTTATCTTTTCGATCTTCGGTGAAAACTTCATATCGCTGTTTCTCCATGACGGCAGTCAGACGGGAGACTTGGAACTGACCATGCAGGAGGGACTCAAATATCTGAAGATCTCCATGATCGGATTCATCCCGTATGCCTTGTCCAATGCATTTGCGGCCACGCTCCGAGAGACCGGCAAGACGGTCCTTCCCATGATCTCGGGCATTGCGGCCGTCGGGACCAATTTCGCACTGAATATTGTCCTGATCTTCGGTTATCTTGGCTTTCCTGCCATGGGCGTGGAAGGAGCTGCGATCGCGACGGTCATATCCCGGTTCGTGGAGTTGATCATCC
>CADBRS010000025.1 GCA_902797125.1 uncultured Ruminococcus sp. | reverse complement strand
TCCCGTAACAGGGAGTAGTGGGTGTGTGTCCACCCTGTGTTTGGTAACCCAACACGAAGCTCGTGACTTTAGTCATGAGTAGTTCACGATAAGATTGGAACGTAAAACGGGATTTTTGACGGAGGAAAAAGGTCCCGTCAGCGCCAGGCCCCGGAAGGGCGACGAGGAAAGACGGTCATCGAAAGATTCGGCGGATGCCGTCACGGACGCAAGGCAGTCCGGAGGGAGACGAAAAAAGCAGAATCGAAACTGTAACAGAGAGTCTTCCATGCCATTTTTTTGAAAGGCGATCAACTATGTATACCATCAAAGAAATGTACGATCTGGACCACACGTTGGCCGGATCCTATCTGAGCCAATTCACCTATCCATGGGAAGCACTGAAAGGCATCAAGGAACTGATCCTTTCTCTGGGTCCTACATTGAGCAAGGATGAATACGACAATCCGTCCGAGGGCGTGTGGATCCACAAGAGTTCGAAGGTCTTTTCGAGCGCATATCTCGGCGCGCCCTGCATCATAGGACCCGAGACGGAGGTCCGCCACTGCGCTTTCATCCGCGGATCTGCACTGGTTGGTGCCAACTGTGTGGTGGGCAACTCGGTCGAACTCAAAAACGTGATCCTGTTCGATCATGTTCAGACGCCTCACTATAACTATGTGGGTGACTCAATTCTGGGTTATTACAGCCATATGGGCGCAGGCTCCATCACGTCTAACGTCAAGAGCGACAAAAAGCTCGTGACAATCAAGGATAACGGGGAGATCATCGAGACGGGACTGAAGAAATTCGGCGCCATGATCGGAGACTACGTGGAAGTGGGCTGCAACGCGGTTTGCAATCCCGGAACGGTCATCGGCCGTCACAGCAGAGTATATCCGACGTCATGCGTCAGAGGCTTGATTCCCGAAAACTGCATTTGGAAAAATGACGGGACTGTTGTTCCGGTCAGATCCTGAAGGCTATTGCTCCGAAAATACGATCCAAAACAGAGCCCTCTTTTGCCTGGGTAGACAAAAGAGGGCTCTTTTATGTGAAGTCCAAAAGGTTCGTCTGGTTTAGGTTTCCGAATTCTCGCGGTAAAAGCTGAACTGTGCCACCCGTTTGGCCTTCGCTTTGTACATGGCGATATCGGCCTTTTTGAAGATCTCGGAATAGTTCTTTTCCGTGCCGTGATAGGCGGCAATGCCGACGCTGACGCTGAAGTCCCATTCGCTGTTCGGCAAATGGATTTGCTCTGCTGCATTTGTGATAATTCGGCGCGCCACATTTTCAGCGGTCATCGTGTCGTCGGTGTCTTTGATAAAAACAATGAACTCATCCCCGCCGAAACGCCCGACGATCTCGCCTTGCGTGAACATGTCGTGCAGGATGGCGCCAAAATCGCGGATGACATTGTCGCCTACATCATGGCCGTAGGTGTCGTTAATGGATTTGAAACGGTCGATATCCAGAAGGAACATAAGTCCCTTGTTTTTGGATTCATCTGCCAGGAAGTCGTTGATCTCCCGCGTGACGGCACCCTTGTTCATGAGGCCGGTCAGATCATCCGTATCCTTCTGGATGCGGATCTCCCTGGAAAGGACAAATTCTTTGATCCGGACCGAATTGGCGATCATGTGGAGGAAGAACCCGACAAATGCATAGGTGATGACGTTGACCGCATCGACTCTCCAGATGTCATAGAGTTTCACGCCGTGCATCCAGATCAGGAAGACGGCAGACGCTGCGCCCAACTCGATTGCGATGAAGTATGGCTTATCGATCATGAACATCGGCGTGATCAGCAGCATGACAATGAAGGTCGTTGCAGGCGTGTCCGGCTGGTTCTGGGTGATCATCGCGCCAAACAGGAACAGCATGGATATCGAACAATAGATGATCAGTTGCGCGACAATGGAATCCTTCCTGAGAATGAACAGGAATAGGCAGGTAACGACAGCCCCGTAGATGAACATCAAAAGATAGAACCACTTGTTCTTTTCCATGATGTCGACCGACAGCGAGCCGACGAACAGCAGGGCGAACACGAATGTCATTAGGCAATGCAGGACGCGCCATACTTTAAAATTTGAAACGTAGGCGTCCTTTTTTATCGCGTTGTAGGCATCCTTCTCGATCCCGCAGTAGAGTATGTAATTCCGGATTACATGCAATGCTTTCACGATGTTGTATCCTTTCCGATTCTGTTGCAGCGCGGCATCCCTCGGGCCGCTGCTGTCTGCTCTTCGCATGGCAACCAAACTTCTACGTTCTCATTATAGTACAATGTTCGCAGATAATCAAGTCCCGTACTTTGAAACGGCTCGATCATCCGTTCTGGGCTATTGGATCAGGTCGAGCAGTTTGAGCAGGATGTGGCTCGAATTGGCGCCTGCGATATCGCCGAAGTTGTCGTAACTGTCGTGGGCATTGCCGTCCGCTTTGTCAGACAGACAACGGATGACGACAAAAGGTTTTTCGTACCTGAGGCAGATCACGGCAACGGACGCGCCTTCCATTTCGCAAGCGCAGGCATCGTAATCGTTCTGGAGCCTTTCCACGTAGGACTCGGAAGCGATAAACTGGTCGCCTGTCGCGATCGTGCCTTTGTGGACATGCTCTGCGCCGATGATTTCGACTGCTGCCTGATAGGCAAGTTCGACCAAAGTGGGGTCGCAGTAGTAGTACTCACCCGGATTCAAACCCATGCCCATGTCGCCGGAACCCCATGCGAAGCCCTCGTTGGTGATCATGCCGTAGTCATGCTCGACCAAACGGGTCGCGATGACCTCATCCATCACCTGCAGTTCGTCCTTGACGCCTCCTGCAATCCCCGTAAACAGGACTTTGGAGATGTTGTATTTGTTGAACAGGGTCGTAATGCCGGAAGAAGCCCGCACTTTGCCGATGCCTGCACGCGTGATCACGACGTCTTTGCCGCGCAAAGTGCCGACATGATATTCGACTCCGCCGATCGTATCCACGCGCTCGATCGTGGCTTCATCCAGCAGCACGGAAATTTCGTTGTCCATTGCCGAAATGATACCGATGCGCTCTTTGTCTTGATCTCCGTTCTGTTTATCCGGACCTTTGCAGCCGAGCAGACAGATCATGCCCGCCAGCACGCATGCGGCAAGGAAAAAACTGACAAAACGCTTCATTGAACAAGTCTCCTTTGTGATTGATCTCTTCGCTGTTTGTTCCGCAAAAGCGAGAGTCAAAAAAAATCCCTGATGGATATCAGAGATTTAAAGTCAAGATGGAGCTGATGACCAGATTCGAACTGGTGACCCCGTCCTTACCAAGGACGTGCTCTGCCGGCTGAGCCACATCAGCATCCATATCAAGCAAACGAAAGTCTACCACAAAAAGCAAACGGTGTCAACCCTTTTTTTAAAAAATGCATTTTCTCCAAAGCGTCACCTGCGGGGGCCCGCTATACCGCGCCGATATTGACAACGAGGTGCCCCGATGCTATAATTTGAAGAGCAAATACTTACACGAAATCAGAGGTAAATCATGCTCAAAAAAGATATTTTCAGCCTGAGCAGAATCATCGCATTCTGCCTGGCACTCATACTTGTTCTGACTGTGTTCGCATCGTGCGCTGTCGAAACGGATAAGCCGGTTCAGCCTACCGAAACGACAGAATCCGATCAGGACACGGACAACACTCAGAGCGGAGAATCCGGTTCCGGATCGGAATCCGAATCTGAGAAAGAACAGGAGTCCTTGATCACCGAAGGACTCAAAATCGACGCCAGTTTCAAGATTTACCGCTCAAACAGCGAGCTGATCGGCACGCGTGCGGCCAACTACATCAAGGCAATGGCACAAGCGCTGTTCGGCGTGGAGTTGGAACTGTCTACCGACAAACTGGCTTCGGGCGAATCAATCGATCCGAACGAGCACGTCATCCTGATCGGACTGACGAACCGTCCTGCCTCTCAAAGCGAGATGGAGGGCCTCAAATCCGATGACTACATGTATTCCGTTCCGGACGATCACACGATCGTTTTGGGAGGCTACACGGCAGAGAATCTCCTGTCCGCAGCCAAAGCTTTCTGTGAAGCCGCATTCGGCTACACGGAGAGCACTCCCGGACTGCCGCACGCCGTGCCTGTCGGAACCAAACAAGTCGTTGAAAACGGCAATTATCCCGTCAAGTCGCTCAAACTGAACGGGATCGACGTTGCGGACCTGAAGATCCTTTATAACGCAGACGATTCTGAAGCTTCGAAAGCGGCTGCCAAAATCACGAAAATCATCTCCGCTTGGACGGGTTACATCGTTCCGGTCGTTCCCGCAGGAAACGATACGACAACCAAAGCCATCCGGTTGGTGGGCAATATCATCGACTTCTC
>CADBRS010000024.1 GCA_902797125.1 uncultured Ruminococcus sp. | reverse complement strand
CTATGACATGGGCATCATCTACGATTTTGCCTATTTTGCCGACAAAACGCTGCGTATGGGCAAGACCGGTTCCAGCGACATCGTCTCGGCCTACACCGAAGTCCAGGGAGAAATCGAGAAACAGCTGGGCGAAGTCGTTACAAAATTACATGAACTGCTAGACTGAGTCCGTCCTGCCCTTTTCCGAAAGCAATTCCATCGTAAGGAGGCCCACATGCGCATCCGAATCCTTGTTTTTCTTGTCCTTGCCGTCCTTTTGGCTTCCCTGTTCATTCCATCCTGCGGGACGGGTCCGGATGAACCCAGGGAGACAACCGAGCCGGCCGAAGATCCTTCCGTAACGGAGACCGAAAAGACAGCTGAAACGGCCGGAAAAGATCCGGCAGAAAGCGAGACCCATATGACCGTTCCCGATTTCGACGCCTACAATTACGTGATCGGCACGCAGGCCTTTTCACCGAACTACCAGTTCACAGACCGCTCTCCGCTGTCCGAGATCAGCGAGCGGATCGTGGACATGGGTTCCAACATGATCAAATTCTATGCCACGGAAGACAGTATGATCGACACGCTCATCTCCGAGCGTCCCGAACTGAAATATATCTTCCTTTGGTACCGCTCAGACCCCTATTTTCAGGACGGTTATTCCGAACAGGAGGCCCAAAACGACTATAACGCGTTCTACAACCTGACCCGCCATCTGCTCACGGCTTATGCCGGCACGGGCATCGAGTTCTATCTCGGGCACTGGGAAGGCGACTGGTACTACCTAAAGGGCTACGACACGAACACAGCCCGGGTGGATGAGACTCTGACCGAAGGAATGATCCAGTGGATCAACAACCGGCAGAAAGCCGTGGACGACGCCAAGGCTTCCCTTTCCTACGAAGGAGTCGAGGTCTGGAATTACCTGGAAGTCAACCGTCCGACCGATGCGCTGGACAAAGGCTTCGACAGGGTCGTCAACAAGGTCCTGCCCTACACGAACGTGGACTATGTGTCCTATTCCGCCTACGACTGCATGTATCTGTCCCAGTCCAAGATCCACGATGTCATCGAATACATCTATGACAATCTTCCGGTCAAGCCCTCGGTAGACGGACCGCGCGTGTTCATCGGAGAATTCGGTCAGCCCGCGGCCAACTGCGGTTTCAGTGACAAGGAACACGCCCGGCAGAATCTGGAGATGTTCCGGAAATATCTGTCCTGCGACGTGAAATTCATCCTTTTCTGGCAGATGTACGACAACGAAAAACTCGAGGACGGTTCCTGCCGCGGCTTCTGGCTGATCAACGACAAGAACGAGGAGACGTTGCTCTACCGCACTCTGGCGGTCGCACTGGACCACGGAAAAGACTATGTGCGTGAATTCTGGAAAACCAAAGGCAGGCTTCCCTCGATCGACGAATACAAAGACTATCTTCTGACGCTCGACTGCTTCTCCGCTTGACACGGAGGAATTGGGGAAAGCGTTCTAGTCAGCGGCAGCCCCGGCTGCCGCTCTTCTTTATTGACTTATTCTTTCTATAGTGCTATAATACGAGTTACCGATTAATCACCCGCTCCGCGGGAGAAGGAGAAACATATGAAAAAAATACTGGCGGCTATTTTGGCTGTCCTGATGGTTTTGTCCATTGTTTCGATTTTGGCTTCTTGCGGCAATTCCACTACTCCTGACCAAGGAAAGACGACCGACACAGAAACCAAAAAGCAGAACGACGGCAAAACCTCCGAAACAGAAAGCGATTCTTCTGTTGAAACGATTGCCGAGCCGGCCATCGCGAAGAGAGACCGCGACACCGTCTTGTCTGTTCTTCACTGGACCGTCAACGAAAGCTGGATCCCGTGGGAAGAGATCTGTCTCTATGATTTCACCGGAGACTCCATGGATGACGCCATCTACGGCCGGACTTCCGAGCTGAAAGAGTATTACGGCATCACGCTGGAAAACGAGTATATGAACTGTCATGAAATGATCGGCAAGATCAAGACCATGGTCAGTTCGAATGCGGATGAATATCAGATGATCGTGGAACGCACATATCAGATGCAGTTCCTGATGACGGAAGACGTTTTTGCAAATCTGGGCACCATGTCTCACGTTGATCTTTCTCAGCCCTATTGGACCCGGGACTCCGTCAACACGTTCACGTTCGGCGGCGTCACGCTGTTCGCGGCTTCCGACATGCTGCTGATGGACAAGAGCTCGACTGCGGCTGTCATTTTCAACACCTCCATCGCCAATGACCACGGCTGGGGCGGCACATACTTCTATGACAAGGTCAAAGACAAGGAATGGACTCTTGAAGAGCTGGTGGACTGCGCCGCTGATGCCTATGTGGATCTGGACGGCGACACCAAGGTCAGTTCGGGCGACATCTTCGGCGCTCAGGGCGGAGACGATCCCGTGCATTTCATCTTCAATGGAGCAGGCGAACTGTTCTGCAGAAACACCGGAGACGACAAATTCCTGGAGTATACTTTCGAAAAAGAGCGTTGCTATGACGTCGTCACGGACACGCTTGAGCTGCTCCTTTACGAGGATTGGTACATTTCAGACAGGACCGCGTCCGTTGAAAACGCTTTCACCAACAACCAGGTCCTGTTCGACATCACACGTGTCGAGACTGTGAACAAATACCGTATCATGGAACAGGATTACGGCATCCTGCCGATCCCGCTTTATGATGACGTTCAGAACGGCCAATACTACAGCGAGATTTCTCCTCACCACGACTCCGTCTTGGCCATTCCTCACACGGCGACTGCCAATGACGAACAGGAAGAAGCCATCGGCGCCGCTCTTGAAGAGCTCGCCTATATCTCTCACCTGACCGTTTATCCGGTTCTCTATGATGTCGTCATTTCCGGCAAGGGTACGCGTGACCAGGAATCCAAAGAGATGCTGAAAATCATCTTTGACAGCCGTGTCTACGATATCGGTATCATCTATGATTTCGCAACTTTTGCCAACATCACGCTCCGTATGGCGGAACATGGTAAACACAATATTGTATCCGAATATGAAGGATGCAGGAAAACCATCGAAATTGAGCTCGGTCAAGTCGTTGAACAGCTCCACTCTCTGGTTGACTGATACTTTAGTTCATTGTTTTTCGGCGGCGGCCTTCGGGCTGCCGCCTTTTTTACCTCTAGCAACATAATATTATTTTTGTAAAATTAAGTGCATAGATCGGCTTCGCATGGTATAATGACTTTGTATTCTTGGAAAGATGGAGCGCACGATGATTTCTTCAGTACTGTCGACGTCCGTGTTGGATGCCGAACCGGGCATTTCAATTCAGGGCAGTCTTATATACTGGCTCAATCAGCAATTCTCCGCGCAGGGCGAAGGCATCACCGTCCTGTTTTTTGTGCTTGGGATCGCTCTGTGCGCGGTGGTGGCTTATCTGATCGGTTCGATCTCTCCAGTCATCATCTATGTCAGGAAAAAATACCATGAGGATATCCGCGCTCTTGGAAACAACTCGGCAGATCCTTTTAACCTGTATCTCGTTTACGGGCTCAAAGATGCGGTATTTGCGCTTTTGCTGGATGCGGCGGACGCCCTGATCGCCTGCGGTCTGGGCTTTCTGTTCATGGCGCAGGAGGGCGTGGCGATTGCGACCTTCTTCTGTGTGTTCGGCCACATGTTCCCTGCTTTCTTCAAATTCAAGGGAGGCAAAGGCATCGTAGCCCTGATTTTCGGCAGTTTGTGGATGAGTCCGATCACTTTTCTGATTCTGGTACCGCTCTTT